>NZ_JAFQSO010000008.1 GCF_017409525.1 Methanobrevibacter sp.
TCATTTCCTGAAACAGATACCTCATTTTCAATCAAACCGGTTGCATTAACTCTACAGGTAATATCTAAACTGACGCTTGCCCCCTTATTTAAGTTGCCAATAGTCCAAACACCAGTATCCCTATTATAATTACCACTGGATCCGACAAAAATCAAAGAATCCGGAAGCAAATCACGAACAACAACACCAGTCGCACCATCAGGACCCAAATTAGAAACAGTAATTGTCCATTTAACCAAATCACCTAAGTTTGGAGTGGATTCATTTACAGACTTTTCAACAACCAAATCAGTTGCAGGTTTAACTAAAATAGGAACTTCCGCCCGATTATTAGACAAATCTTGGTCAAACTCATTTCCACTAACAGTAGCAACATTAACAAAACTGCCAGTAATATCAACCTTAGTATAAATGTCTACATTAACGCTTCCTCCAACAGCAAGATTACCGATTTCAATTTCATTATTGACCAAAGGCCTAGTGGAATTCAAATAAACAAAACCCCTAGGCAAAGCATCATAAATTCTAACACCAGTAGCAGCATCAGGACCTTTATTAGTAACGACTAAAGTCCACTTAACAACATCATGATAATTAGCAACACTAGCATTAACCAATTTAACAATGGCCAAATCACTGGCTGGATTAACCCTAATGATTTCATCGTCCTGATTGTTTGTTTCATCATAGTCATATTCATTTCCTGAAACTGACACCTCATTTTCAATTAAACCTGTTGCATTAACTCTGCAAACAATATCTAAACTGACGCTTGCTCCCTTATTCAAGTTACCAATGGTCCAAACACCAGTATTCCTATTATAATTACCACTGGATTCAACAAAAATCAAAGAATCCGGAAGCAAATCACGAACAACAACACCAGTCGCACCATCAGGGCCCAAATTAGAAACAGTGACTGTCCATTTAACCAGATCGCCAATATTTACTACAGATGCATTGACAACTTTTTTAACAGCCAAATCACAAGCTGGATTAACGTCAACTTTGGATTGGTCATGATTATTTGTCAAATTATAGTCATATTCATTTGCAGTGACATTTGCCTTATTAACAATTTCCCCTGTTTTATTTACCAAAGTTTTAATGTTTACAATAATTACTTCACCCACTTTCAATGAACCAATTGTCAATACTCCAGTGACGGGATTATATTTGCCTCCAGTATCATCTTCCAGATAAATTAATCCTTCAGGCAAAACATCCCTTACAACAATGCCTGTTGCATTGCTTGGACCATTATTTGTAATGTTCAGTGTCCAAATTACAACATCCTCATAATTAATATCATCGGAACTGACTGACTTTCTAATTTTATCATCGACTTGTGCAGTGACTTTAAAGGTTGTTGTGTTGGTTATCGCTTTGTAGTATGTGTCTTCAAAATGTCTTGCAGTAACAACATAGTTACCCACCTTTAAATTGTTTAAGATACTGCTTACCTCTCCAAAACAGTTTGAATTTAAGGTGTTATTATAAACAACAGTGCCATCTTCATGTTCCACAGTCAATAATATTTCCATATTATACTCGCGGTCATCTTGGTATAAATGTCCGCTTGTTGTAGCGCCTAAAACAGGTGTTTGACCATCAATCTCAATATATCTGTTATCTGCAGCATTATAGATTGCATTTGAAACGGCTAAATTGCCATATTCCGCAATATTATTGCCTCCATGAATGACGGAACTAATTTTTTCAGCTTCTCCGTAATAGATATCTTTAGCATAAACCGGGAGCAGATAAACCCATGCCTGATTTTGATATAATGTATTGCCAACTAATTTTAATTTGGTTCCATATTTGTCATAATAAATCGCACTGCCGTTTCTTGCTGTGTTGAAATAAAACTCGTTGTTTTCAACAATAGCTTCAGTACTATTAATATAGATTGCACCTCCCAAACCATCATCAAGTTTGGCTTTATCCGGTATTGCATCATTTGATATGAATGAAGAATCCTTTATTAAAGTATTCTTTCCTTTGATATAAACGGCTCCACCATCAACATTGGCAACATTATCATCAAAACCTGAACTTTGGATTACAACATTTTCTGCATTAATATTTATTGCACCCCCGATTTCAGAGGCATTATTCTTATTGAAATTACAGTTCTTGATGGTTATATTTAAACCATTTAGTTGGACAGCCCCTCCAATTGGAGCAACATTGCCTTCAAAATTACATTTTTCAATATCCAAATCCATCTCATTGTATGAAAAACCTGTTGATAATGCACCCCCATAATAAATTGCTGAATTATTGATGAAAGTACAATTTTTAATTAAACCGGATGCATGGTATGTTAAAGCGCCCCCTTGCGCTGCGGAATTATTGATAAAAATACAATTTTTATATTGAATTCCATCACGAACACAGCCTGCACCACCATGAGATCTTGTATGGATTGATTCGACATAATTATTCATAAACTTACAGTTGTTCACATAACCTCTTGACACTTCATCCATAAGGCCAATTTGAATTGCCCCTCCATAAATGTATTCCTCTATATCACTGGACACTCCATTAGAATCAAAAATACAATTTTTAATCCATGTATTATCACCATGCGCCGCAACTGCACCAGCAGCCGCAGTTGCATGATTCCTAATGAACTTACAATCTTCAATAACCAAGTTTGCAGCATCGACTGAATTATATAATGTTGCTATTGCCCCTCCTTTATATGCCGTGTTATTTCTGAAGGTGCAACCCTTTATATGTACATTTCTCGCCATGATATGAATGGCGCCAGCCAAACTATTTCGATAGGCATTTACAAAAGTCAAGTTTTCAATTGTCGACCCCGCTGCTCCATCATGCAAGACAAGAATATGGGTGATGCCCTTACCGTTTAGGTTTGCAAAGGAATCAGAAACAATATTTAACCTTTTATCTATAATTATATGATCATTTTCTTTTTCAGCGCGGAAATATCCGCTTAACTTAATCGTGTCTCCAGGCTGCGCCAATGCAACCTTTTCCCTAATCTTTGCGAATGTTCCGCCATTTAACAATTCATAAGTAGTACCTAAAACTTCATTATTCTGACTTACGCTTACCACATCCTCTTCATTTAAATTCGAACCTAAAACATTTTCATGAGAATTTCCAATTTTATCTTCAATATTTAAATCATTTCCAATTTCGCTGACATTTTGATTTAAATCCACAGCACATGCATCTTCCATGCAAACGCCAAATGCCGTGAATATTAAAACAACAAACATTAATGAAATTAGGAAATGCTTGCTAATAGCTATTTTTTGACAATATTTCATTTAAATCACCTTTTACGAGGACGATGATGAAACTATTAATTAGCAAAAAACTATTAATTAGCAATTAAACTTTTTATTTCAAATTTTATTTTAAAAAAGATAATAATTTGTATTGAATTTGACAATAAATGAATAATCTTAGAGATTTGCTTCAAGAGCCATCTATAACAAAACAATTTCATGCAAATATTTTGACAAAAATTATTCAGTTATTCCAATCCACTACTCTAAATTAAATTTTTATTAAAACCTATTAAATTTAATTTAAAATAAAAGATAATCATTCTAAATCCTCAAAATAGATATTAAACTAAAATATATTTAAATTTTTGGTTTAAACGGAATTTAAATCATTAAAATTAAAAAATATTGGATTTAAAAAGAAATTTAATAAACCACTATGAAAAAAATATTTTAATTAAAAAGTTGATAATTATATATTAATCAAATGCAAGGTAAAGAGATATGAAAAAACAAATTACAATATTATTATTGGCAATACTTATTGTTGCCCCCCTTGTTCAGGATGTAAGTGCATCTAGAACTGTTTTTTTAACTTCAGACAATATTATAGACCATGAAAATGATGTCAAGGTATTAAACTCCATCAAAGAGTATATTGAAGAGATTAGTGATGGAGAACTTCAGGTTATTGTTGATAACGAAGCCCCAGCACCAGGAGAAGGATATCGAGCAATACAGGTAACAAGCGACATCAGCATATGTCTTTCAGCAGCAGATGGAGGAAATTATCTGCAATTGGCAGAAGCCAGCGCAGATTCAGATAAACAAATAATATTAATTAATATCGGCAGTTATGATTTGAATAACAATAGTAACTACCTCAGAAGAGCATGGGATGACAATTACTCTAATGAAACTTTCATGGGAATACATGACCCTGGAACATTCCTTAAGAATGCAGGAATATACTATATCCAGCCTGTTGAAGAATTTCCAGATAATTTTAATGACGATGGATATCTAGCCAAATATGACGAAGAAATGAACAAGCAAATTGCACAAGAAATCGTAGACATTGCAAATGAACATGCAAACGACACCACCATGTTAAGCGACAATTTAGTTGTGAGGAACACCATTTCTCCAGCAGAGATGGCAGAAGCAAGTAAAGCTTTATTGAATAGTAACGACACAGAGATGAACGGAGAATACGGAAATTATACTGCTCCACAATTGCTTTATCAAACAAGCTCTTACTTGAATGGAAATGGTCTGGACATGCCCCGTTCATTTGATGCCCCTGAAAATCCAATGGGAATCTCATTTATGGTAAAAGATTCATACAGCATCTATGATTATATGAAAATGGCAGGCATTGTTAGAAATTATATGGATGAGAATGGACAGGCCCCAGACTCAATAGAATACGAAGGGGCACATATAGGATACTATGATCTAGTTTATAACTTTGCAAAAATAACTCAAAACCACACAGATGCAGAACATATGGATTTTGAACAAGAATATAAATTCGATAAGGTAAATGATTCAATATTGCTTAAAGCATTCCCATTCATTTTAATCTTATTTATATTATTCCTAGCATATCTAGGATATCAGAAAATAAGAAGATTTTAATAGATTTAATAAACGAGGAAAATTTATGAAAAGATATATCGCAGAATTAATAGGAACAATGGTTCTTGTTTTATTTGGTTGTGGAAGTGCAGCTATAGCCGGTTCTGTATTGGGTACTGTAGGTATCGCACTAGCTTTCGGTTTGTCTATAGTTGCTATGGCATATGTAATCGGAGACATCTCAGGATGTCACATCAACCCTGCTGTTTCAATCGGTATGTGGATTGATGGAAGAATGGAAACAAAAGACCTACTCCTGTATATAGTATTCCAATGTATCGGAGCTATTATTGGTATTGCAATACTCGCAGTCATTATCAACTCCGCCAACCTTGGAGGATACATGGCAACTGGATTAGGTCAAAATGGATTTGGCTCTGCATCAAGTGTTGGCATTAACGTTATCGGAGCTATAATCACAGAAATTATTTTAACCTTCGTATTTGTATTTACAGTTCTTGGAGTTACCAAAAAAGCAGAGAATGGAACTATTGCAGGTATTGTAATCGGTTTAACACTTGCGTTCGTTCACATCATGGGAATTCCATTAACTGGTACTTCAGTAAACCCTGCTAGAAGTTTAGCGCCTGCATTATTCTTAGGCGGCCAAGCATTGCAACAAGTTTGGGTATTCATATTAGCCCCAATCATCGGTGCAGTGATTGCAGGATTATTATATAAAGGATTAATCTCAGAGGATGCATAATCCTCTAAACTTATTTTTTTTTAAATTTTAATGCTGCCACAATAAATATGGCCATTTAATTTTTCAACATCATCTTTAATATTGAATTCAAAGCTATTTCTATTTGCAACATACATATGGGCCAAGGCAATTCCAACATCGATAGGATTCCATCTCTTAAGAAGCTGCCTTTTAACTATGTTCTGTTTTACCCTATACACATCGAAACCATCAGATGAATGTTTAAAAAACCATGGTTGTGAGTTAATGGCCGATGGGGCAAGTTGTGCAGGAATTAACAGGTCATCTTCAAAATCACTTATCTTAGACAAATCTTTCCTTTTGAAATTGGAAATATCCCTAGTCATCTTTTCAGATTTTCCAAAAGCGATTAGAATAACAAAATCCGGATTCTTAACTTTAACCGAATCCAATCCATCCCAACAGCTGCCAATTCCTATACTCTGCATGAAAAGGGAAACCTGTTGGAAAACAAAACCAACATTTTCAAGATAATTGCCTTTTTTCTCGGAATATATTGCCAGATAATATGGAGCGCTCCAACGATTGCGAATATTAACCTCATCAGAACTCAAAATGTTATAATAAAATTCAATTTCATCATTCAATGGTTCAACAGAGGAAATAAAATCAATGATGGAATCCATGTCTATTTCATCATCCAGATATTTCCTACACGATTTTCTAACATATATCTGATTTTCTAAATTCAATTAAATTCACCCTAATTACAGCACTGAATTAAAATTTAAATAACATATTATAAATAAATTATAATAGGTGAATATATGAAAATAGTTGTTGCAATTGGAGGATCAATTTTACTTAAAGAATATGATTGTAAAAAATTCCAAGAATATAGTGCTATTTTAAAAGATTTATCCCATGACCATGAATTATTCGTTGTTGTAGGTGGAGGAAAACCTGCAAGAGAATATATTGGAGTAGTTCGTGATTTGGGTGCTGGAGAAGCGCAATGTGATGATATTGGAATTGAAGTGACAAGAATCAATGCAAAATTATTATTATCCGCTTTGGGTGATGCAGCATATCAAAGAGTCCCTCACAATTTCCAAGAAGCTTTAGAGTTTTCTGCTAGTGGAAAAATTATTGTTATGGGCGGAACTGAACCTGCACACAGTACTGATGCAGTATCAGCAATTTTGGCAGAATACATTAATGCAGATAAACTTATTAATTTAACATCTGTTGATGGAATGTATACCAAAGATCCGAATAAATTTGATGATGCTAAACTTGTTCCTGAAATCACAGCAACAGATTTGCTTGAATTTTTAAGCGGCAAAGATGTGAAAGCTGGAACTTATGAATTCTTTGACACAACAGCAGTGCAAATGATTAAAAGATCCAATTTGGAAACTATCATAACTAATGGTTTTGAACCAGAAAACTTAATTAAAGCCGTTAATGGAGAAAACATAGGAACAAAAGTTATTAATGAATAGGTGAAAAAGTGGAAAACCTAATTGATATCGGATTGAACCTAATGCATTCTTCCTTTAGAAAGGACAGAGTGGAAATCATTGAAGAAGCCAAAAAAGTTGGTGTATCCCAGTTTATTATCACCGGCACTAATGTTCATTCTAGTCAAATAGCAGCAGAATACGCTTCAAAATTTCCAGGAGAATTATATTCCACATCAGGAGTGCATCCTCATGATGCAAAAACCTGTAATGGACATACTCCATTTGAATTGGAGAAAATAGCTAAAAATGATTGTGTTGTAGCCATTGGAGAATGCGGCCTTGATTACAATAGAAATTTTTCACCACAGGATTTGCAGAGAAAGTGGTTTGAAGCTCAAGTAGAAATAGCTGAAAAATTAGAAATGCCTTTATTCCTACATGAGAGAGAAGCACATGAAGACCTATACAAAATATTATCAAGACATGACAGCGTTGTTGAAAAATCAGTAGTTCACTGTTTTACTGGAACAAAACAAGAAGCTCAAAACTATATAGATTTAGGTTGTTACATCGGTGTTACCGGATGGATTTGTGATATGAAAAGAGGTAGAGACCTGCAAGAAGCTGTAAGTGTTATACCTCCTGAAAAATTAATGATTGAAACTGATGCCCCATTTTTAATACCTAAAAACTTTGACAAAAAGCCTAAAAAAAATAGAAACGAACCAAAATATTTGCCTCATATCCTCAAAACAATTGCCATCTGCATGGGAATTGATGCAGAGGAACTTGCAACTCAAGTTAATAAAAATACTAAAGAATTTTTCAAAATATAAATGGAGATGAATAACATGGCAGTAGAACCTCATAAACATTGTCCAATTTGTGGAACCCCAATACCTTTAGACGAACTTGTATGCTCACCAGATTGTCAAAAAGTCTGGGATGCCAGATTAGCGCAAAGAAGAAAATCAAGAATTATACTATATGTAGTCATTGCAATATTCATTATTATTTGGGCAGTGATGACCTTTATGAAAAAGGGATAAAATGATTTTAACATCAGCAAATACACTGGAATCAAAAGAAATAATCGACTATAAGGGACTGGTTACTGGAGAGTCCTTAATCGGATCCAACATTTATAAGGATTTATTTTCCGGCGTTCGCGATGTGGTTGGAGGAAGAACAAGCAAATATCAGGAAGAACTTGAAAAAGCAAGAGATATTGCGCTTGAGAGTATGGAAAAGAAAGCTGAAAGTTTAGGTGCAAATGCTATTATTGGACTTAAAATTTCTTACGACAATCTTGGAGGCACCATGGGAAATACAATTCTCGTAACCGCCTATGGTACCGCAGTAAAATACGAATAACATGAACTTTAGAGAAAGAGAAGTAAAAATAGCATATATCAGGGAAGCAATTTTCTGCATTGCAACAGGATGCGCAGCGGGTCTTTTTGTATATGGACTATTTTTATACTTCAATATCGCCATTTTTGGCTGGAATTTAGGTTTGATTTTTGCGCCCCTGTCTGCGGGTTATGTGGAAACAGCATTGGCCAATAGAATTATAGGACAAAACATCGGTGCAATCAGTGCATTCATCACGTTCATTCATACTACTTTTTGCAGTTTTATTTTAAAAAATCCGACATTGGGAGTGAATGCCATTACAGCGATTTCACTAGCCGTGATTCTGCAATCCGCTTTCCCAACATTGATAAACTATATCATAATGGTTGGAGGTTTGGGAATAATCTCCTACTTTTCAGGAATATTTAACAGAGTTACATCATTCTTCAAACGAAACATTGAATATGTCTATTACAAATACATTGTGAAAAAACCTCATGTTGTTGAAGTTGAGGTAGTTAAAGCTTTTGATGAAGAGGAAAGCAATCAAAGAATCAACGAATTAAATTTCTTTTTCATGACAAGTACTGATGTTATGGATCGGAAAATCGTTAATTTAGGCCAATTCCAAGCAAACATAATACTTGAAAAAGACAAACGATTAGTTAATTCCGACCAGAAGAAAGTTGAGATGACCACATTAACAAACCTTAAAAAAGGCAAAGACGATTCTTTAATAAAATTGGCTAAAATTATCAGCGAAGCTGGAGGAAATGGTGTTGTTGATTTGGAAATTGAATATGGATTAATTGGTCTTGGCGGGGACAGATATCAAATAAGCGCAATGGGAATGGGCGTTTATTTGACTTGATTAATTTTTCTTATCTGGAAAGACACTCCTAACTCTTTTTAAAAATTTTTTAAAGAACCTATTTAACCATCTTTTTTTCCGAATTAAGTCATAATAACATTTATATAAAGATATTAACATAAATATATAAAAAAACTTTTTACATATTCAAAAAGAACTCATAATGAGAGTAAAGAAGGTGTAAATATTTCGATTAAAAAGACAGCATTATTTATCTCTGTTGTTTTAATGTTCTTTTTAATATTAGGAGCAGTTAATGCATCCGAATTAGATAATGTAACAAATAATGAAAATACTAATTTATTAATGAATAAATTATCATCAGCAGATTTAGAAGAAAAAAGTTTAGAAAGTGTTGTTGATGATAATACTTTAAATAATGCAAATGTGCAAGCAAATGGTGCTTCTTCAACAAATACAACCAAAACAAGCACTAAATTAACAGTCGATTCAGCACATTATTCCAAATCAAATACGATTTTCAAGGTTATTCTACAAGATAAAGATGGAAATCTATTAAATAATAAAACCATTACTCTTAAAATTAATGGAAAAACTTATTCTGCAACTACAGACATTAATGGGTCTGCATATGTTAAAACTGCTTCACAAAAAATAGGAACTTATAGCGTGACTGCCAAATTTAATGGGAATTCAAAATACACCAAAAGCTCCTTTTCAGGCAAGGTAAAAGTGCTATCCTCCATTACAAATAGGGCAAATATTGTAAAAACATATGGAGTCGAAAAGAATTTTACGGCAACATTTTGGAAAGACAACGATAGACTATCAAATACAACTGTTAAAATCATTATTAATGGAAAAACATATGCCGTTAAAACCAATTCAAAGGGTGTTGCTCAAATAGGCACAGACCTTGCACCAGGAAAGTATACCATTAAGTCATATAATCCGTATTCCAAAGAAACAACATCAAATACACTGACAATTAATAAGGACAGTTCCAAGATTGTTGCATACAATGAATACATACCGCCTAAAACCAAGTATACTTATTCAATTACTTTAAAATCAGGGCAAAATACTCCTATCAGCAATGCAAAAATTCAATTCACATTCAACTATAAAAAAACAACTGCTTCAACAGACAAAAATGGGAAAGCAAGTCTTGCCATCCCTGCCCTTTCAAAAGGCACTTACAAAATTAGTTACTCCTATGGTGGAAATAGCAAATATAAATCTGTTTCAGGGTCAAAAACATTATATGTTCAAGATTCAACCACCAAATTAACTGCAAATAATTTGAAAATGCAGTATAATGACGGATCAATGTTTTCAGTTAAAGCAACCGACACATCAGGAAAAGCTCTAGTTAATAAAACCATTACATTTACATTAAATGGAAAAACAACCACTTCAAAAACTGATAGTGCAGGAATAGCTAAATTGGCAGTTGGAGATTTAAATCCTGGAACATATACCGTTAAAAGCGTTTATTCAAAATTAGGTTCTAAAGATTACAAGACTATAACAAACAGCATCACCATATCCAAACAAAAACTAAATATAAATACGGCAGATACAGTAGTGAAATACAACTCAGGTTCCAGTTTCCAAGCAATAATTAAAAACCAAACTGGAGCAGGCATTAAGGACATCACAGTCATATTTACATTAAATGGAAAAACTTCCAATGTAACCACCGATGCAAACGGAATTGCAAAATTAGTCATTAGGGAACCAATGGGATCATATCCAATCACAACCCAAATCGTTGATACTTCACTTTATACTGCTCAAAAAGTAACAAATAACATATTAGTTAACGGCACTAAGTTTAGGGCCAGTGACATGACATTGCCTGCAGATACCCCCGCCACATTCTCAGTGACATTACTTGACACACTGAACAATCCAGTGAGGGCAACTGTTAAATTTACATTAAACAATAATGTAAAATCCGTACAGACCGATGCCAACGGAATTGCAAACCTTCCAATATCTGGACTTAAAAAAGGAACATATAAAGTCACATATACTGACGGCTCTACTTCTGGAACATCTACAATAACCGTTACAGACAAGGTTACATTGCAAGAAGTCATTAAGGCATCACAAAATGTTAAATCATACATAGAAGGCAATGGAGAACTGCCAAATACCGTTACAATTGGCGGTGTAACTTACAATACTGCATCATACTTGTATATGGCATCACAAGCAATCATTAACCTAAAAAATAATAACAAAGGAGATATTGTCGTGAAATCTGTAAACAATCCCGCCAATCCACAGGCAGCAGCAAATCTGGGCAATTTATATGACTACCTTTCAGTTGCAAAAAGCATTGTAAGCACAGCAAATTCAAAAGGAATGATGCCCGATTCAGTGAGTTCGGCTGTAGGAAACATAGGATATAACGGATTGGTATATGCCATTGCCCGTGTTGTAGCATTTTATGGCGATAACTCAGCTATGCCTAACTATGTAGTTATCAAAACTTATTCAAAACCAAGTTATGATTCTCCTTTAAACACAAAGAACACAATTACAGACTTGAAGCCATATTTAGCGGCTTCAACCAATTGCCAAGTTAACGACCCTGCAATTGTATCAATAGTGAAATCACTTACTTCAGGATTAACTACCGATTTGGCTAAGGCAACTGCAATCTATAACTATGTGCGTGACTCAATTAACTATAATTTCTATTACAACACACAACACGGTGCTGTCGGCACTTTGAATGTTAAAAACGGTAATTGTGTTGACCAGTCACACTTATTAGTTGCCATGTATAGAACTGCGGGCCTTGCGGCAAGATATGCTCATGGGACATGCACATTCTCAAGTGGAACATACGGCCATGTCTGGACTCAGGTATTAATAGGCGACACCTGGATTGTAGGCGATCCGACAAGTTCAAGAAATTCACTTGGAAACGTTGCCAATTGGAATAACAATAATTATCAATTTAGAGGGTTCTTCCAAAGCATTGCATTCTAATTAGTTTCTTTTTAGACGAAATAATGGTGGAATAACATTGATTGTAAATGGAAAACGCTCATTGGCGCATGTTGAAAAAGTCACTTGGGTTAAACCAATTGAAGGCCATGATGGCCTTGAACTTATTGGAGTTCTAGGATGGAAATGCATCTCTGAAAGTGGAACCTTTAGCGAAGGGGATTTATGCGTCTATATTGAAATCAACTCTAAAGTTCCAAAAAAAGAATGGTCCGAATTTCTATACCATCACGACTATGAAGTTAAAACAACACACTTTAAGGACCTTAATGTTATTTCTCAAGGAATTGCACTGCCACTTAATGTTTTTGACGTTGAAATACCAAATAAAGAAGGAGAAGATGTAACAGAACTGCTCAAAATAACCTCTTATAATCTAGAGGATTTTACTCTCCAAAGCGATTTGCCAAATGAATACGATTTGGAAAATCAGCGCAGAGAAGAGATGATTGGAGATTCTGGAGATTGGTTAATGAATAGTGGATGGGGTAAAAAATCAATGAGCTATTTGTTTGGAGAAGAAAAAGACCCAAATCAAGGTTTTCCAACAAGATTCCCACACATTTCAAAAACAAACCTAGAATTCATTGAAAACATACCTGACATACTAAAAGATAAAACACCGTTCATACGTGCCCAAAAATGTGACGGCCTATCCGCAACATACATCCTTGAAAAAATAAAAAAGAGCTTCGGCAAGCCAGCATTTGAATTTTATGTTTGCTCGCAGAATTATCGGCTTTTTAAGAGAAATGATGACTCTTCAGACAATATGGAAAATTATTACTGGGAAATGGCTGAAAAATACGATATAGAAGATAAGCTTAAATTTTATCTTGAAAACAATGAAGAGTGCGAATATGTCTGCTGGCAAGGTGAGATATGTGGTCCTGAAATTAATGGAAATCCTCAGAAACTAACCGAAAATCATCTGTTCTGCTTCCAGATGATTGACAGTGTGTTTGGAAAATTTGATATCCGCAATGCCAAGCATATCTGGTATGAATATGATATGGAATGTGTTCCAATAGAGAGCATGACCTACATTCTTCCGGATGATTTCGAAGAATTCAAAAGAACTGCAGATGGATATTACAGCAAAAATGTATGCGAAGGCCAAACTGACTGTATAAGAGAAGGCTGGACATATTACAAAACAACAGACCCAAGTTTCAGCTTTAAAAACACTTCAATTAACTATTTAATAGACAAGAATATTTAAGGAACTATCCCCAACATTTTTATAGCCATGTAAAAAACCAGACATGAAAATACTATTTTTAATTTCTTTTGAGGCACTTTATGTGCCATTTTAGCACCCAGATATGCGAGAGGCACTGAAAAACAAGCAATTAAAAGAAAGTTAATAACACTTACATAACCTATCGAATAAGGGAATGTATTCACTCCCCAACCAGAAACGACATACGATAAAAATCCTCCAACTGCAGTTAGGGAAATAAAAATAGATGATGTTCCAATAGCTTCTATCAATGAAAAGCCTAGAAGTGCAGTTAGAATAGCGATTAAAAATATGCCTCCCCCAACACCCAGAAGCCCTGATGAAAATCCGACCGCCAGCCCAGTGATGGAAATTGTGGCATAATTGAATGATACTCTAGCATCTTCACGTTCTTTATTAATGTTTACGATATTGTTAACAGTGATGAAAAGCAACAGGCATCCGAAAATTATTTCCAAAATCCTTGACGGCAATGCAGATGCTACAAAACCACCAATAACGCCCCCAACTATTCCAAAAATACCTAACTGAATCCCTGGCTTTATAATTCCATCCAATGTTCTGGTGTGTCTGTAAGCGCCGCTTATTGAAGTTGGAATAATAATAGCCAAGCTAGTTCCCAAAGATATCAAAATTGCCAAATCAGGCACAACCCCAATGTACTTTAGCAAAAAGTATTGAAGGGGGACTATTAAAAATCCACCACCGACACCCAAAAGTCCTGATGCGAAACCCGCACAAATGCCAATTAAAATTAAACCTATAATATACTCAATTGGAAACATAAACATCATTTATTTAAAGTATTAATATTAAATTATTGTTCATGAAACTAAATAAAACTATCATAGTTGGATTGATTTTAATATTATTTTCAGGACTATTATTTGTAACAAACATTTTTAATCCAATTATCAGACCAATCACATACATATTCCTAATGGGATCATCAAAAGGCAAAGACATCATGTTTTTTGGTCTTTTAGGTTTATTCTTAATATTATCACAGGTAATCAAGAAAGACATCGATGTCACCAAATATTTAAAAATCTCAATTGTGATTGGTTCCATCACTTTAGTTTTTGGAATTCTTTTAGAAGTGATATTCAGATTGCAGATGGGAATAAAACTCAACACAATTTTTGCATCTATGACTAGCACAATGACAACTACAAGCATTTTGCATACTCATTTGATAAAGGCCATTTTGGGAGAGGTTCTAACTAAAATTATTGGACCTTTTATTCAAACAGACATTAATACAGGAGTCAGCCTATACCAATACCTTCCAAGTTTCAGTTTTCTAATAATAATACTGCTTCCAACATTGTTCATTACCATTGTTCTGGCTAGCCAAAAACGTCCATGGTTTTCAAATCTGTTGCTGGCATTCTTTTCAAGTTGCTTAATCATTGGAATTATTGACGGAGGATTATTCGGGACACCAGCAATTGTCGGAATAATGGGAATTTATCTAGTTTACAGAAACGGATACTACATTACCCGGATTGCCGGAAAAATATTTAAAGATGAAAATTTACTTAAAGAAAACGAAAAGTACCAGCCCCCATATAGAAATAAGGGATTGAGTAAAAAAAGGCGTATCTTTAATCATATCTTAGTCTACATTGTTGTAATTGGAATAATATTCTTACGCTTTACAATTGCATTTGCAGGAGCAGAACCTGATTGTTATACCGTGGATGTCATAAATGCCACAGAAGATGAAATCGATTTGGGAAACATCAGCGATAAGGTCATCAGTGTTGAAAACCATACCGACTTAAACAAAATAACATACCTGATAGACCCATCTTACAATGAAATGCAACTTTTAAATGACCTAAAGGTTCCCCTGAATGATTCATGCGAATATTACACCGTTTCCTGGAACATTTATTCATATTTATAATTGATGCTCATGAAAAGAATATATATCATTTTACCAATTCTTGCAGGATTCATGTTCGGATCAACCGGAATATTCGTGCGAACATTAACACAAAACGGAATTGACTCGACAACACTTCTGTTTTTAAGGTTTTCAATAGCCATAATTCCAATATTAATGGCAATACTGCTAACAGACAAAAGATTACTCAAGATAGACTTATCTGACATCCCCCTACTTCTAGCATGTGCCATATCTATTGTAGGGCTTAATTTATGTTATAACGAGGCCATAAATACCATACCCTTGTCTTTAGCTGCAGTGCTTCTTTCAATAGCTCCAATTTTTGTATTGATATTTGCATATCTCCTATTTAGAGAAAAAATCACATCAAAAAAGTTAGTTTGCATGCTTTTGGCCATATTTGGATGTCTGCTTATGACAGGAGTTTTAGAAGACAGTTTGACAAACATTCCATTATTTGGAATAGCTTTAGCTATCGGTGCAGGATTATTCTGGGCAATTTATATAATGGCTTCAAAAAAATCAATCGAAAACGGCAAACATACCTACACCATTTTAATCTATTCCATCATCTTCATTTCAATTGCACTCATACCTTTCACAGATTTCAGCCAGATTACAAGTTTCATCTCCATTAACCCCATATCAACAGCAATATTTTTAATATTGCACTCCACTTTCTCATTTGCCCTGCCATATATATTCTCAACATTGAGTCTAAACTACATGGACTCCGGAGTGTCGTCCATTTTTCTTTCAGGCTCAGAACCATTTGCAGCATTGATATTCGGATTATTACTCTACTCAGAAGTGCCAACCCCACTAATGCTTTGCGGTTTCATCACCACCATAATTGCAATGATGATGCTGTCTAGAAAAGAAAGCGTGAAAAATTAATTTTGGAATTCAAGATGAGAGGTGCATTTCAACTGTAAGTACCTCTAAATTAAACTTTTTTAAAATTAAAGTAAAATTAGTCTATTTAACCTATTTAAAGAATAATACTAATTTAATTAAAAAAATAAAATCGCCCAATCCAACAAATCGAAAACCTGATAAAAATCTTGACTTACTCGATTGAAATTCTCATACAGTAAACATCAAAAAACTGTTGAAATCAGAAAATGAATATGCTAATAACGATTTTCAATAGAACTAAAAAATCATGACTGATATTTATCAAAAATAAGTAAACGATTCAACAGAATGCATCAAATAGAGAAATTTTTTAATACTCCAAAAAATCGGCAAAAAACACATCTCCTAGAAAAGAATTATTTTCTAGAGACCTGAAAAAAACCACCTAAATTTAGATTCATGCATTTTTTACAAAAATTTATAAATTTAAAAAATAAATTTTTAACTATGATTTTCAGCATTATCATTCCCACTTACAATGAAGAGGAATACCTCCCAATCTTATTGGAAAGCATTAAAAATCAGGATTTCACAGATTATGAGGTAATTGTAGCTGATGCTAACTCTGAAGATAAAACAAGAGAAATTGCTAAAGAGTACGGATGCATAGTTGTTGAGGGAGGCCTTCCAGCTAAAGGTAGGAATAATGGTGCTCGAATAGCTAAAGGAGACTATCTGCTATTTTTGGATTCTGATTTAAGACTTACTGACGATTACCTGAGAAATGTCATATATGAATTCAGAATGGAAAGGCTTGGGATTGCAATAACCCAAATGGAAGCGATGTCAAATAAAGTAGAAGACAAACTATTCCATGATTTTGCAAATTACTTCATGATTGGTGTCGAAAAGATTAAACCCCATGGTGCAGGTTGTTATGGAATAATAGCCAGAAAGGAACTTCATGATGAATGCGGTGGCTTTGATGAATCATTGACATTTGGTGAAGATACTGATTATATTGAAAGGTTAGCTGAAAAAGAACCATTTAGAGTGCTTAGAAATGCTAAAATTGGTGTTTCAACCAGACGTCTTGAGGAAGAAGGAATTGAAACATTAATCCGACAATATGGGAAAAGTACTGTAAATGACTTTTTAGGAAAAAGAACTGATGCCAGTGAACTTGACTACGGTTTTGATCATGGAAAAGAAAAAATAACCACGACCAGATTTAAGAACTTGGAAAGAAGAACCGAGCAAATCAACGAACTTAAGCAAAGCTATGACAAATCAAGAGATAGCATAAGAACCATACAGTCAAATGTAAAATCAAAACATCGCCAAAGAGACAAAAAAGTCATCTTTTATTGTGTTTGTGGCGAAGGCATGGGGCATGCAATAAGAACTGGAGTTATAGTGGATAGGATAAAGGAAAAATATGATGTTCACATATTTTCAAGCGATAGGGCTTATAAATATTTAAATTCAAAATTTGATAATGTTTATGAAATAGGTGGATTCAATACTGTCTACATAAACAATAAAGTAAACAACCTAAAAACATTATCCCATGCCATAAAAAGGAATCCGACCAATATTAAAGTAGGATATGAAAATCTATATAAAAAAGCAAGGCAGTTAAGGCCAGACGTCATCGTTACAGATTTTGAACTCTACGCTACAATGTTGTCAAAACTTAGAAATATCCCTCTCATTAGCTTAGACAATATCCATATGATTACACAAACCAAAATCGACTATCCCAAAGATCATATCGGGGAAATGCTTAAAGCTAAAGGAGTCATTAAAACATATGTGGTTAAACCTAAAATACATATTTTGACCAGCTTTTTTTACCCAAAAATTAAAGCAAGGAAAAATGCCGTGATCTATCCTCCAATCATTCGTGAAGAAATCCTAAAATTAAAACCTGAAAAAGGAAACCACACCGTCGTGTATCAAACAAGCCGTGAAAGTGAAAAGCTTGTTCGAAAACTTAAAGCGCTTAAAGATGAACAATTCATTGTTTATGGATTCAATAAAGATGAAGCTGACGGCAACCTAACCTATAAACACTTTAATGAAGATGAATTTTATGATGATTTGGCTTCCGCCAAAGCCGTAATCTGTAATGGAGGATTCACATTCATATCTGAATCGATCCATCTCAAAAAGCCAATTTATTCCATCCCTGCCGCAGGCAACTTTGAACAAACCTTGAATGGTTTTTATGTTCAAAAGTTAGGTTATGGGGAATACCACGAAGTCATGAATGCCAAAAGAGTGGCCAATTTCCTAAAAAGCCTTCCAAAATATCAAAAAAGTCTTGCTAAAGTTAAAAAAACAAACAATGACGGAATCGTGCGTGAGCTAATTTATAGAATTGAAAAATATTCAAACTAATTCTTATTGCCCTAAAAAAATGCCTTAATAATGAACCATTTAAAAAAAAAAACTAGTTTTCCTACAAAAGTTAATATTTATTAATTAAATTTGACAAATAATTTATTATAGCATATAGGTGATCTTATGAATAGTAAAAAGACTTTTGGAATACTTTTCTTGATTCTAGTCCTGATTACTAGCGTAGGCGTCATATGCGCTAGTCAAGAAGTAGACTTTGCAGGAAAGAAATTCAATATTCCAGACAACTATAAACTTAAAGAATCAGACACTAATCTCGATGATGACGGTTTTGGATATCAAATTTATAGCTGTTCAGACAATATTGATGAAGACATTATTATTAACATCAATGTAAACACCCATCTTGGAACACTGAATCCGAATCCTGGTGAAGTAGAAAAGACCGTGAATGGTGTTGATGGATTCTATGACTCATCAAAAGGCACATTCACTTATGCTGATGGGGATTATCTAGTATCCATTCAAGCTCCGGAACAGCTACTTGAACAAATCGTTATTCAAAAATACGAAAACAGTTACGATGGACCTTACCAAGATTAATTAACGGTTTATAAGACCATTGTAAGAAAATCCATTGAAAAATTTAAGATTGGGGTTATTCCATAACCTCATAATTCTTTTTTTTTACAAATTAATTAATTTATAACAAAAGAAATAATTTCAACAAAATTTTGCTCAAAAAACAGTACATTTAACAAACTGATTTTAAAAAAAAAGAAAAAAAAGATTGGTTTGATTATGCTTCAGAGTATAATAAACCAATAGCTCTATTGTAGAAGAATACAAAGTAAACTGCAAAAATACCTAATAAGACACTACCAATAGTATTATTTAATTTACTGATTAATCCAATAATAAATGCAGCGATTAGTAATACAAGAACAATAACAATAACTGTTGCAATTATTTTACCTAATCCTACTCTGGAAATGTCTCCAATAGCTTCTCCAATAGCTAAAGCTTCACCTAAACTATCAGTTTTTGCTAATCTACATTTAGCCATAAAGTTAGCCAAAGCAAATATGATGACTAAGATTATACTGATTATGAGAAGTATCCAATTTTTAAGGAAAAGACCTAAAATTAAAATAATAATTGCTGGAATAATGTAATATACAATGCTAACAATAATTAATTTAATAGCATTTCCGATTTGTCTTCCGAGGTCTATTCCAGGACTATCAGATCTTCTTTCAATACCGAATTTTACAATGTCTAAACCGTATCCTTCAATCAAGAACAATACAAGAATAAGAACAATAAGTCCAATAATAGCCAATGCACTGAAAGTAAATCCAGCTAAACCTTTTGAAGAGACTGAAACTGCAGTTGAGACTAGAGTTGCACCTCCGATTAATCCTGCGATTATACTTAAAACTGCATATAAAACTAATGCTTTAATATTACTAAATGGATATGCTAAAGCATCTCCTATAATATCTCCTACACCCATTTTTTATCACCTTTTTAATTTAATTTATTATCACTCATATTAAAGAGTTATTTATTATATTATACATTTATATTATTTAAATATTAAGTAAAATAATAATTCTAAAATACCGATTTAATTAAAAAAAATCTTTTAGCAAATTTTAGAAAAAAAATGAATATTAAAAAAATAAAAAAAAGAATGATTAATCAGGCATTGCCTTAATTAATCAAAATGATGCAACTATAAAGTCACACCCATTTCTAACTGTTCTGTTAATTCCTTGTATCTGTTACGGATAGTAACTTCAGTCACGCCTGCAATATCCGCCACATCCCTTTGGGTTTTTCTCTCACCGAGCAAAACAGATGCAATGTATAGTGCAGCTGCAGCTACACCGGTAGGACCTCTTCCAGAAGTCAATCCCTTATCCATTGCTTTTTCAATTATTTCAATGGCCTTGGATTGCGCTTCACCGGATAAACCTAATTCAGATGCGAATCTAGGAACATAATCCACAGGAGAAGTAGGCGGCAGTTTTATATTCAATTCACGGGTCAGGAATCTGTATGTTCTACCAACTTCCTTTTTGGTGACTCTAGACACCTCAGCAATTTCATCTAAAGTACGCGGTACATTACAGCGTCTACATGCAGCATATAGAGAAGCGGCCACTACTCCTTCAATACTTCTTCCTCTGATTAATTTATTGTCTACTGCACTCCTATATACAACAGATGCGGCCTCCCTTACAGACCTTGGAAGACCTAATCTTGAAGAATCACGATCAAGTTCACTTAATGCGAACGCAAGATTTCTTTCGGTTGCACCGGAAATCCTGATTTTTCTTTGCCATTTTCTTAATCTGTACCATTGAGCTCTGTTTCTTGCAGGAATATCACGACCGTAAATATCTTTGTTTCTCCAATCAATCATTGTACTTAAACCTTTATCGTGAATGGTGTAAGTGATTGGAGCTCCCACTCTTGTACGCTTATCTCTTTGTTCATGGTCAAATGCTCTCCATTCGGGACCCATATCAACAAGATTTTCATCAATAACTAATCCACAACGAGCACATACAACTTCTGCTCTTTCATAGTCACCAATCAATTCAGTAGAACCGCATTCAGGACATACAGTTTGTTTATCTTGTGCATAATTATCATCTTGCATTTCTGTTGTTCTTGTCTTTCTACGTCCTCTTCTTGGCATTTCTTCTACTTCTTGTGTCGTGTTCTCATCCTCCTTTTTCTAGACTTTTTGGATTTCGGTTTCGATACAAACAGTTTTTCACCACAGTTTTTTGCAATTACATCTCTATTCGCTGATTTAAATAGGCGAACAGAAACATAGGGCTTTTTTGTTGGCCCGAATACATAGCCGACCTTACCTATCTTGTTTTTCTTGCTGTCAAAAACAACTGCACCTGGTGAGGGTGTCTTATCAGATCGCACTATTAATTTTCCAGAGTTTGCTATATGCAAACTTTTTCCTAAAAATTTCATAAAATCAAACTTAAAATCAAATCTGTATCATTTATATAATTAGAAATAGGTCATATATAAAGGTATCGATATATTTATATATAAATATTGATTTCTATTTAAATGTTTTTCTATTTGAGTCCGACAATTTCCGCCAAGGTTTTACCACCAGATATGTCCTTGATAATACCCGCCTCTTTTATCTTTACTGCAAGAGTGGCTTCCATAGTTTTTGCAAATAAACTTTGAGGAACAATGACAATGCCTGATTCATCACCCAAGAGAAAATCCCCAGTGTTAATTTCAATCCCCTCAATGGAAATAGTTTCGCCTAAAGTACCTAAACCTAAAGGAGATCCTGCATTTGGACAGAAGTTACTTGCAAATACTGGATAATCCATATCTAAAAGAGCATCCAAATCCCGTGCGGAACCATAGATTACAGTTGCCTTTATGCCGTTATCCCTGGCGCAGCTTGAAGCTAATTCCCCCCAAATTGCTTTATCATCACTGTCAACTTTAAAAAATAGAATGTCACCATCATTGGCTCCGTCAATAGCCTGGGCAGATGTTCCCCAGTCGTCAGATGATGTTTCAGCAGTGAAGATTCTTCCCCAAACCTTTTGATTGTTTATAGGTTTGATGGATTGGATTGTGCCTGACCTGGAAGTGATTGAATTATAGGCATCGGAAACCTGACAGGCGGACACTTCCTCAAGAAGTGAGATTAAATTAATATGTTTATCATAGTTTTTTCCATTGAATCTTAGATCATCAACGCTAACATCATTTAAATTAATTTTTTCTACATCAATACGTTTGTTTAAGCTTTTATTTTTATTTAAAACATCTTTCGGACTGATTGACATGACTTCACCAAATTTTTGTAACTAATATAATATTCTGTATTAACTTCTTAAAATATATAACAGATTTTATATATTAGTTCTACTAAATTTAATAATTGTAGTATTATAAGAATACTTTACATATTATTATACGCTCATAGAGTTTATTACATTATTATTATTACAATTATTATTAATTTAATCAAAAGACAGGAGAAAATCAAATATTAAGGAATTTGACAGTTAAGAAGTTTATAAATTAAAAATAAAATCATTAATTAGTAAATCATAGAAAACCTTAATAAAAACTCTCCCAAATGTATTAACTCTTTTTTAGTGTATAGTAGACAATAAGTTTATCGTATAATTTATGCACATTTACTTAGTATAACATAAATTATCCCGATTAAATTAAGCTTAGGAGGCTTAAAAATGGGAAAAGGTGAAGAATTAACAACAACAAAATACTTAATCCATGCTCAGATTACAGCTAATGGAATTGTTGAAAAACCTGATGTTGTCGGTGCAGTTTTCGGACAGACTGAAGGTTTGCTCAGTAATGATTTAGATTTAAGAGAGCTTCAAAGAACTGGAAGAATAGGTAGAATTCAAGTTAACATCCGTTCCAATAGTGGAAGAGCCAAAGGCGAAATCGTAATTCCATCCAGTTTAGATAGAGTTGAAACCGCCATACTCGCTGCATCTCTCGAAACAATCAATCGTGTTGGTCCTTGTGAAGCTTCAATTCAAACTTTAAAAGTTGAAGACGTAAGGGCTGTTAAAAGAGAACAAGTTGTCAACCGTGCAAAAGAAATTTACAAAAACATGGTTGAAAGTGTCGGTCCGGCCAGCATGAAAATGATTGAAGAAGTAAGGGAAGCTATGAGAGCTCACGAAATCTCAGAATATGGTGACGATCGCTTACCTGCAGGTCCTAGCATCCACACATCCGATGCAATCATAGTTGTAGAAGGACGTAGCGATGTATTGAACCTACTCAAATATGGCATCAAAAATACCGTAGCCGTTGAAGGCGTGAGCGTTCCGCAATCTATTGGAGATTTAAGTAAAAAAAGAACCACCACTGCATTCGTGGACGGAGACAGAGGCGGAGAGCTAATATTGAAAGAACTCTTGCAAATCGGTGACGTTGATTATATTACACGTGCTCCAAAAGGAAAAGAAGTGGAAGACCTGGAAAAAGATGAAGTATTGGTCGCACTCAGAGACAAAGTTCCTACCGCACAATTTTTAGCAACCAACAATATTTTCTCAGAAAATAAAAGAGATAACAGAAGACAAGACAGACGTCATAAGAAACAACAAAAATTCTCCAAACGTAACCAACCACGTGTTGAAGAGCCTGTTGTCGAAGATGATGAAGTCACCTTAATGAAGGATATGCTAAAAGAATTCGAAGGCACAGGCAACGGAGCAATTTTGGATGAAGCATTGAATATGACTAAAGAGGTTGAAGTAGAAGAAATCTATGAAGAAATCAAAAACATAGACGGATCTGCAGATGCCGTTATTTTCGATGGTGTAATCAGCCAAAGATTGGTTGACGTCGCATCACAAAAAGGAATTAAGAAATTAGTCGCATTCAATTCCATGAATATTGTTAAAAAGCCAAACAATATACAGCTAATTACAATTGACTGATGAGAATCTTTTTATTCTCATTCAAAATTTTTTAAAAAAAAGATAAAACTAAATAATATTGTGATATACATATTATATAGGATTCGGAAATTGGAGGTAAAAAATGAATATCAATATAGATAATTATTACAGTACTAGGAAAAATGTTTTTGAAAGAATTCAAGATGCCAGTACTGCAACTAAGTTACTCATGTCATTTATGATGGCTTGCATCACTGGTATAATGGCTCAAATCGTTATTCCGCTCCCATGGACTCCAGTTCCTATAACTGCACAAACATTTGCAGTATTATGTTCTGGTTTATTTTTAGGTAAAAAATATGGTTGTTTAAGCCAAATCCTATATATAGTGCTTGGAATTACCGTCATCCCCTGGTTTGGAGGAATGACCGGTGGCTTAGAAGTATTTTTAGGATCTACTTTCGGATTCTTTATAGGATTTATCATTGCTTCATACTTCATAGGATACATTACTGAAAAATATGCAAAAGCACGTAGTTTTTCAAGAATGGCAATCGTTATTGGAATCGCAAACTTTGCATTGATATACATTCCAGGATTAGCTGGGCTTGCATTATGGTCAGCTATCACCCAAGGTGCAACATTAAGCGTTGTCGACCTTTTGATGATGGGCCTCATTCCATTTATTGCAGGAGATATCGTGAAAATATTAGGTGCTGCTTCAGTATCCAAAGTGTTTTTACCGAAAGACTAAAAAAAGTTTTTAAACTTTTTTTCTTTTTTTTATTATTTTTTTGATTTAAATGAAACTTATTTTAAGAGGACATCACTTATTATGTCTTAAAGGATTTCAAGGTTACGGTTATGATGAAAATTTCATCAAGAACATAACCAACATTAACAATGAAATAAAACTCAACACAACTGAAATCATGCTGGCCAATTCTGCAGACGACATTTGCAACTCCTGTCCAAATTTAAAAAACGGCCTTTGTGAAAATGAAACTCATGAAAAAAAGATTGTTGAAATGGACAATGAAGTGCTAAAAAAATTGGACATCTCAAAAAAATATAATGCAATCGAATTATTTGAAAAAATCGATGATATTTTTAATACAAAGGAAAGTGTCTCCAAAATCTGTTTTAACTGTATTTGGCACGAAAAATGCTTATTTTACCAAAAATTATAATATAACCGATAGCTTTAAATACTATATATTAAAGATATATTATTGTTGTAATTTTGCAACAAACTATAGTCCCGTAGGGTAGTGGTAATCCTTCTAGGCTTTGGACCCGGAGACGGCGGTTCGACTCCGCTCGGGACTATTTTTTTAACTAACTATTTTTATTGATACTTTATGAAAAAGCTATTGCTTATTGGAATTGATACAAGAAGTATGCTTAACAGTGCACTAAAATTAAATTATGAAATATTTTCCGCAAGCTACTTTTCCACTTCAGACACTCCCCAAATTGAAAATCAAAAAATCATCATTAATGAAACTGATGGGGAGAGCTGTGGCATTTTTGAAGATCAATTCAATAGCGGAGCCCTTTTGGAATTAGCTAAAGATTACCTTGATGAAGTAGATTATATCATTCCCATTTCCGGTGTTTCCCCATCTAATTTTTCAAAAAAACACCAAAAGAAGATTTTAGGAACTGGAAATGTCAAAAATATTGAAAACAAATACAAGTTCTATAAAAATATCAAAGATGAATTTTTAACCCCTAAGACTTTTTGCATAAATGATATGGATGAAGCCATTGAAATAAACAAGAATTATGAAGACATTCAATTTATTTTAAAACCTCTTTGCGGAAGTGGAGGGTATGATATAAATCTCCTAGAAAATGATAGTGATATTCAACTAAATGGAAAGCAATTCATGATTCAAGAATACATCAGTGGAATCAATGTAAGTTCATCAATTCTTTCATCAAAAGATGATGCAAAAACAGTGATTAACACAAGATTGCTTACCCAACATGACTTCCACAAAAACAATGATTTCGTCTACATTGGGAATATCCTGCCATTAACCGATGAATCAATAATGGCTGAAGTAAAAGATATAGACCAGGTTAATAAAACAATGAATCATACATCAGAATATTTGGCTCGAAAATTCAACTTAATGGGATCAAATGGTGTTGACTACATCCTTAATGAAAATGGATTATATGTTATAGAAATCAATCCTCGAATTCAGGGAACATTTGAGTGTGTTGAAAAGTCATTAGAAATTAATATGCTGGATGCACATATCAAGGCCTGTCAAGGCGAAATCATAGAAATTCCAGAACCTAAATGTTATGCCTATAAAAAAATTGTTTATTCCCCAACAAGAATGAAATATGAAAAAATCGATTTGAACAATATTTTTGACCTGCCCCATATAGGTTCAATTACCGAAAAGTCAGAGCCATTGCTTACAATAATTGATAAAGATGAGGATTTTGAAAAATTATATGAAAAAGTAGAATCATCTAGCCAAAAAGTAAAACAAGTAGCTAGAAAAAGCCAACCAGATGTAAAATAAATAATATTACTCCCAATGTTATCATAAAAGTAGTAATAATCATGGCACGAGTAATCCATATAAACAATTTTGCTTTATGATCAGGGTCTTTCATATATTGGTCAATTGGATTTCTTCTCATTTTTTACACCTTATTTAAAAATTTCTAGTAAAAAATTTTTTTACAGTAACTTGATTACAAAAACCATTTTCAAAAATAAATAATTAATACAACTTTAAAATAAAAAAATAATAAAAATAGAAGAAAATGAAAAGTTTAGAGAAAAATTTAAGCTTCTGCATTAGAAGCTTCCTCTGCTTTTGCAGCTGCTTTTTCATTCTTCTCAATTGTTGATCTAATCATTTTCAATCTAACGAAGTTTTCCCTTTCCATTTCTTGGAGTCTCATATCAATATACTTTTCAGTATTTTGGAATCTTGGAATCATAATGTGTTCCAAAGCATTTACCCTACGTTTAGTAGCTTCGATTTCTTCAGCGAGTAGGAAAATGGTTTTTTCCACTTCACCCAGTTCGATTAAATACTTAACAGATTCCTCGAATTTTTTAGCAGCTTCGTCTAATTGAATAGTAGTATCAGAGAAACCGTAACCCCTGTCAATAATGGACCTTTCTTCCATTTTAACATCAGTTACAGGTACTGCTACACCCATAACACTTCTTGAAGTAATCTCAACATCAATAGATTCTTTAACAGATAATGCTGCTTTTCTAACAGCCAAATCACCCATTGCAATTTGAGCTTCAAGTAAAGCATCATTTGCTTCTTTTAGACTTAATTCTGCATTTTCACGAATACCTTTGACACGATCCAAGATATCAAAAAACTCTTTAATTAAAGCATCTCTTTTTTCTTTGAGTAAACCATGCCCTTTAACAGCAAGTTTAGTCCTGTTTTTAAGAGATAACAATTCCATACGAGTTGGATTAATTCCATCTATAATATCTTGTGCCATTTAATCACCTACATTACTGTAATGAGATTAGTCATCTTTTGGAAGGTATTGTTCAACAAATTCTTCTTTAACCCTTTTGAGTTCTGCTTTAGGTAAGATTTTAAGTAAACTCCAACCAAGATCTAAAGTTTCAAAGATTGTTCTGTCTTCATCTTTACTTTGGGTAATGAATTGGTCTTCAAATGCTTGAGCAAATTCTAAGAATTTTTGATCCCTTTCAGTAAGTGCTTCTTCCCCTACAACCGCAACGAGGTCTCTTAATTCACGACCTTCTGCATAAGCAGAATAAAGTTGGTCAGATACACCACTGTGGTCATCCCTAGTTTTGTCTCCACCGATACCACCACTCATCAAACGAGAAAGTGAAGGAAGTACGTCAACAGGAGGGTAAATACCTTTCCTTGAGATTTCCCTACTTAATACGATTTGTCCTTCGGTAATATAACCGGTTAAATCCGGAATTGGGTGAGTAATATCGTCTTGAGGCATAACTAAGATAGGCATTTGAGTAATTGAACCTTCTTTACCATCAATACGTCCTGCTCTTTCATAAATACCTGCAAGGTCAGTGTACATGTAACCAGGGTAACCTCTTCTTCCAGGTACTTCTTCTCTTGCTGCAGAAATTTCCCTTAAAGCTTCACAGTAGTTAGTCATATCTGTTAGGATAACCAATACTTGCATGCCTAAGGTGAATGCATAATATTCAGCTGTGGTTAAAGCCATTTTTGGAGTCAAGATTCTTTCAATAGCAGGGTCGTCTGCTAAGTTCATGAATACTGTTAATTTTTCTAAAGCTCCAGTACGTTCGAAATCTCTCATAAAGAAGTTAGCTTCTTCATTTGTAATACCCATAGCTGCGAAAATTACTGCGAACTCGTCGTCAGCACCTAATACTTTAGCTTGTCTTGCAATTTGTACAGCTAAATCGTTGTGAGGTAAACCAGATCCTGAGAAAATAGGAAGTTTTTGTCCTCTTACTAATGTGTTCATTCCGTCAATGGTAGAGATACCAGTTTGAATAAATTCTTCTGGGAATTCACGGGAAGCTGGGTTCATTGGAGCTCCGTTAATATCCAATTCTTCATCAGGAATAATTTCAGGTCCGCCATCAATAGGCTTACCAATACCGTTAAAGATACGTCCCATCATGTCTCTGGATACACCGATTTTAGCGGTTTGACCAGTGAATCTTGTTTTGGTATCTTTAGTGTTTAGGTCATTAGTTCCTTCGAAAACTTGAATAACAGCAACATCTTTAGTTACTTCAAGAACTTGTCCACTTCTTTTTTCACCAGTAGGTGTTTCAATATCTACAATTTCATTGTAACCAACGCCTTCTACTCCTTCAACAACCATCAAAGGACCTGAGACTTCAGATACAGTAGTATATTCTCTAGTTTTAATATTTGTATTCATTTTTAAGCCTCACTGCATTGTTTAGTAATTGCTGCTTGAATTTCTGCAATTTTTTCATCAAATACATCTTGTGGGATGTATTTCATTTTACCGATTTCTTCTTTAACAGGTAAAGCTACAATATTTGCAATTGGAGCTCCTCTGTTAACAGCTGCAAGAGATTCTTTGTAGAATAAAAGGATTGTTTTTAACATTTTGTACTGTTTATCAGGTGCACAGTATGTATCTACATCATCAAATGCATTTTGTTGCAAGAAGTCTTCTCTTAACATACGGGTAGTTTCTAAAGTAGCTTGGTCAGCTTCAGGTAATGCATCAGGACCAACCAATTGTACAATTTCTTGTAACTCGGATTCTTTTTGTAATAAACTCATAGCTTGGTCACGAGTTGCTCTCCAATCTGCAGCTACATTTTCAGCCCACCAGCCTTCAATACTGTCTACGTATAATGAATAACTTTGCAACCAGTCAATTGAAGGGAAGTGACGTTTATCCGCAAGGGATGCATCTAATGCCCAGAACACTTTACAGATACGCAAGGTGTTTTGTGTAACAGGTTCGGATAAGTCCCCACCAGGAGGAGATACCGCACCGACTACAGAAATAGATGCTACATGTGGTTCAGTACCTATAGTTTCTACCCTTCCAGCTCTTTCGTAGAATTGAGCTAACCTGGATGCCAAGTATGCAGGGTACCCTTCTTCCCCAGGCATTTCTTCTAATCTTCCTGAAATCTCCCTCATAGCTTCAGCCCATCTTGAGGTTGAGTCTGCCATAAGTGCTACGTCGTAACCTTGGTCACGGTAGTATTCAGCAATAGTAATTCCAGTATATACACATGCTTCACGAGCTGCTACCGGCATGTTAGAAGTGTTTGCAATAAGAACAGTTCTGTCCATCAATGGGTTTCCAGTTTTAGGGTCGTCAAGGAATGGGAATTCAGTAAGTACTTCTGTCATTTCGTTACCACGTTCTCCACATCCAATGTATACAACGATGTCTGCATCTGCCCATTTAGCTAATTGTTGTTGTGTAACAGTTTTACCTGATCCGAAAGGACCTGGAATAGCTGCTGCCCCACCTTTAGCTACAGAGAAGAAAGTGTCTTGTGCTCTTTGACCAGTTACCAAAGGTATATCAGGGTCTAATTTTCTAACATAAGGACGGCTTCTTTTTACAGGCCATTTTTGGAGCATTTGTACTTTTTCACCGCCAACTTCAGCAATATCCTCTAATATAGTGTATTCGCCTTCAGCTGCAATTTCAGTGACTTCTCCTTCTAGAGTTGGAGGAACCATGATTTTGTGTAAAACTGCTGTGGTTTCTTGAACTTCACCAAGCACGTCTCCACCTTTTAAAACATCCCCAACTTTAGCTACTGGCTTGAATAACCATTTTTTCTCTTTGTTGATAGAATCTACATCAATACCTCTTGCAATAAAATCACCAGACTCTTCTCTGATGATTCTTAAAGGTCTTTGAATTCCGTCAAAAATGGAACTCATTACACCAGGACCAAGTTCAACTGACAATGCTCCGCCAGTACATTCAACTACTTCACCCGGTTGGATACCGGCTGTTTCTTCATATACTTGGATAGTTGCGGTGTCACCTTCAAGCTCAATGATTTCACCAATAAGCTTCTCGTCACCTACCCTAACCATCTCAAGCATCTGAGCCCCTCTCATACCATCTGCGACAATAACAGGCCCAGCGATCTTAATAATATTTCCTTCAATAATCATTTAACCATCTCTACCCCGATAACTCTTTTAATAAGGTCATTTATTTGATCAGATGAACCTTCAGAGGACCCATCCTTATCAGGTATTTCAATTATCATAGGTAAAACATCAGAACCAATTTTTCTACTAGTATAATCTCTGATTTGATTTGCCATTTCTTGTGTAATAATAATAATTGAAATTTCGTCTTCTAAAAATTTATCAAAAGCTGCAATAGCTTCTTCTGAAGTATTAACTACTTCTGCTTGCTTGACACCACCCAATCTAAATCCTGAAACGGTGTCAATATCACCAATAACTGCTACTGAACTCATATTAACATCTCCATGATTTTAGAATTAGGGAAGTCTGCTTCTCTTTTTGCTCTTGCAATGATTTTTAAATTTTTAATTTCATTTTCTTTTTGACTTAAATAACCAATAATTGGACCAATACCTAATGGTTTTTTAGATGCTAAAGATTTTGAATATTTAGAAGCGTAAACGTCTAATGCTTTTTCGAATACTGCAACTGAACCTGTTTCATTGTAAACAGGCATTGCATCGGCTAATGCATCAGCATATTTTGTTCCCTCTAATCCTGATATCACATTGGTAACATCAGGGGATTCCATTAAATCTTTAAGTTTCCATTCACGTAATTGGTATCCTTCTTCTAATATATAAGGAGAGATTGCATCGTAGTCAAGGCCATCTTCTTTTGCCCTTATAATTAGTTTAAGATTAGCTACATCGACTTGTGTTCCAACATAAGAATATAATATTTGTTTGTTTTCATCGGAAGGAACATCAGTGGAACGTAATAATTTGCCCAAATAATATTTATCTAAAGCGGATTCCAATGGAAGAATCATTTTAGTATCTTCATATTGTGGAAGAGCATCTTCTAAAGCTGTAGCATATTCTGTGTTATCTAAACTTGTGACTATATCAGTTACATTATCGGCATCAACTAAAGATTCTAAATCACCATATAATGATCCGCGAGGAATTAATAATTCCTTAGTTTCTTCAGTTGTAAGGCCTACCTCTTTAGCAGTTAAAAGACTTTTAATGTTATCTATATCTGCTTTTTTAGACATTACGACAAATGGATCTTTAATGTCTTTAGGAGCTAAACCTGCGATAAAGTCATAAGTATTAGCACGTTCTACATCTAATGCTTTATCAAGAGGATATTCATCTAAAACATCAGCATAATCAGGAAAACCTCTAAGGTAGTTTTCAACTTCCTCAACATCATTAGTTTCAATGAGTTCAGAAATTTGCTTTTCATCAAAGAGTCTTCCTTTTCTAGCTCTTACTCTTGCACTTGGGTTGAAATAAGGATAAATGTCCAAAATTGGTCTAGATGCAATAATTACAACAATCGCACCAACAATAAGCACTGCAACAATACAAAAGACAAGTGTTGCCTCCGGTGAAAGTCCAAGAGCGCTTAGTGCTGTACCATTATCTACCATAATTTATCCTCCTAATTATTTAAATAAAATTTCTGCAACTTCACTACGTAATGCACTTTTAAATCTATCTAATCTAGCTTCAATAGTATTATTTACTTCAATATCTCCATTACTAGTTTTTAAGATAGCTCCACCAATGACATCTATAGGTTCACCTAAAGTGAATTTAATGCCACCTAATTCAAAGCTATCAGATGAAGATAAATCTTGTTTAAATTTATTTGTATCGGCTTCGTTTAAATGGATAATTAAATCATCATGTCCAATTTCATTAGCAGCCTCTTGAATCATTTTGGCTAATGAATCTTTATATTCATCATCCCCATCAGCTGCTTTTGCTTTTAATTCTCCAGTTGCTTGATTGAAAGCCGCATCGATTACTTCTTCTTTAGCGCCTAATTTTGCTCTACGAGCATTCATCTTAGCTTCAGAGATAATTTGCTGATATCTCATATCAGATTGTTTTTTACCGTTTTCTAAAATTTTAAGCTTTTCTGCTTCTGCTGTCTTTTCAGCTTTTGCTGTGATTGCTGAAGCATCAGCATTTGCATCTTGAATGATTACATCAGCTTTCTCTTGGGCTTCAGACATAATGCTTGAAACAATTTTATCTGTGCCTGAGCTCATATAAATTGCCTCCTTAACCGGCCAACATTCCACTGAATACCATAAGCAAGATAGCAATCAAGAAACCGTAAATAGCTTGGGTCTCTGGCAATGCAGAGAAAATAATACCTCTAGCAAACATGTCGTTGTCTTCAACAACAGCTCCAACGGAGGATGCTGCTGCCATACCTTGTCCCATACCGGAACCTAAACCAGCAAAACCAATTGCTGCACCGACACCAATAGCTACAATACCAACATTAATGTCCAATTTAGTTAAGTCACCAGCTAATAAACCTGAGAAAACTAATAACAAAATTGCAATCAAGAAACCGTAAATAGCTTGGGTCTCTGGCAATGCAGAGAAAATAATACCTCTAGCAAACATGTCGTTGTCTTCTGCAACTGCACCTACAGAACCTGCAGCTGCCATACCTTGCCCTAAACCAGAACCTAATCCGGCAAAACCAATTGCTACTCCAGCACCAATAGCTGCTAAAGCAGTACCTGTAATTTCTGCTACCATATTTAATTCACCTTTTGAATAATATTGATTTTTAATAATTTAAATTATGTAAATGAAAAAATTTTAATTTTTAACTTTAGTAAATGTTCTTTTTGCTTTGAAAGCTTCGAATTTTCCTTTACCTGCCATGAAGAATTGTGAGAAGAACTCAACATAGTTAAGACGTAAAGCGTTAATAAATGCACCCAATACTTGGAAAGCAAAGTTTGCAATATGACCAAATATGAATATGATTATTGCAAGCACTATTCCTGCAAATGGAACCATACCGTTTATCATTACAGCTAAGATGTTTACTGTCATAGCGATACCGCCAGTAGCCAAACATAATGCTAAAAGACGAGCAAATGATAAAACGTCTCCCATGAAACCGAAGACATCCATTAAACCATATGCGCCGTTAGCCCATACTAACATTCCAAGAGCAGCAATTATTAATATTCCGCCCAAAATCAAGCCAATCATACCGAGCATTCCCATATATCCTAATGCAAGGAAAATAATACCCGCTTCGAAAACAAACCAAACGATTTGAGAACCGATAGCCTCTTTAGTATTGCCATATCTTAAGTTATTGATTGCACCTATGATAAATCCTATATTTACATATATAAGACCGAGAGCAATAGCGATTAACAAAATAGTGTCCGGGTGTTTGAATGCTTCAACTGGCGCAAATACTGTCGGTAAACGGAAACCTGCTATTCTTTCCGGGAAATCCCCAATGAAACCGTTGGTCAACAAACCCAGTATAACAGCCCACAGACCGGACCAGATTAAAATCCAACCGAAAGAATGCATTGATTCTTTGATTTTTCCTAGACCTTTCAATAAAACAACACCAATGGCCGCTACTACCAAACCATAAACTGCATCGGTTAAACAGAAACCGAAGAATAATGGGAAGGTGATTGCAACAAATATTGTTGGATCCATTTCGTTATAACGTACTGGAGAGTACATATCAACGAGGTATTCGAAAGGTTTTGCATACCATCCGTTTTGTTGTAAAACAGGAACGTCTTCATCATCTGTACCTTCGACTTCAATTAATTCGAAAGCACAGTGGCCTTCAGAACATTTTTCAACTAATTGTTCAACTTTTTCAGTGTCTTTTACAGGCACCCATGCTTCAAGCACATAAGAATCTTTAGTTTGAACAAAAGAGGAAAGGATTTCGTTCTTTTCTTTTTCATTTTCTAATTGTTCTTTGAGAGCCAATATCTCATCATCCCATTGTTCAGCAACTGCTCTTAATTCTTTTTTAACAGCATCACGTTCTGATTCAATGGTTAACAATCTGGAATCAGCTTTTGAAATAATATGTTGAGGAGTACCTTCAACATCACCTACTTCAATTTTCTCAAAGTCGAATTTACGAAGTGTTGAATAAACATCATCACTAAATTCTTTTAATGTCACTACAGTGATAATTTCTCCATCTTTATCATCCATAGGAACTGTAAATACTTCTAATTCGTCTGTCAAGTTACTTAATTCATTTTTGATTTCTGAAGTAGATTCAGCATTAATCCTACCAACAGTAGTAGAAGTGTACTTTGAATCTTTTAAAAGAGCTAAATCCATGTCAAAATTAGATAAGCGATTAGCCAAACTTTTATTAGACTTTAGTTCACTTGTTTCAGCGTCGAGTGCGGCTAGTTTTCCTTCAATAACGCTTGTTTTACCCTCTACTTGAGCTAAAGTGTCTTCAGCTTTTTCAATGAAAGCTTCCGTATCTAAAGCCTCTACTTCTTTTTGAACAGGTAAATCTGGACTAATAAAAGACATTGCTAAGTCTTTTAACCCATGGCCTTCTGATAAAGAATTTCCTAATAGTTCAGATATACCGTTTGTTTTCATAAGAAGAGAAGATAATTTTCCAGTATATGGAGTAGCTTTTGCAGGAGTAACTAACTCCGCTAATTCAGGATCTTGCTGAACGCTATCAGAAATATCACTGACTTGTATAAGCCCGGATTCGTGGAGAGCATCCACTGTAGGAGCTACATACTTGTCCAGTGTAACAATTCTAATTTTACGCATTCTAGCTGTCTTGAACATATAATCTCACACTACAAAATATTTTTGACAATAATTGAAGCAGCATCATCAACATTTGCCATAGCTTTGTCTTTTAAGGCTTTAACATCACCTTTAGACTGCTCAGCAATTGATTGTGCTTCTATTTTAGCTTTATCTTCTGCATCAAAAACAGTATTTTTAGCTTCTTCTTCTGCTGCAATTTTAGCTTCAGAAACAATTTCCTCAGCTTTTAATCTTGATTCAGCAATTAAATCTTTTGATTGAGATTCTGAATCAATAATAAGTTGTTCAGCATCCGCTTCAGCTTTTTTTATCATTGCGATTGCGTCTGATATCTCTGCCATAATAAATCACCATGGTGTATTTATTTTTATTGTGCAATATATATATCTTTTACTATTTAATATTTGTAAAAATAGCTAAAATTTAAATTAGAATAAAAAAAAGCATTCAAATTATAAAATTTACATGAAAAAATAATAGAAAAAAAAGAATAAAAGATAAATCAATTATCTATAAAACCATTTCAGGATACCAGACGGTAATTTCCGTTTATAAGCAAGAATTGATATTACTATAATAATCAAACCCACTACAATGAGTTCTATGTTGTATGGATATTCCAAAAATGCATACCCTGCAACAGCAATGATAATACCTTCAAAGAAAAATACTGCTTTAGTCCAACTAGGATTAAATAATATCACCATATATGCAACAGCAATCAAAATCAAAACTATTGCAGTAGCAATAACATCATTTGTTATCGGTTGATGATTAAAAAACGGATAAATTCCCCAAATAATCAATGCCAATGCTAACATTACACCCAATAATTTAAACATTTTAACGTTTGCCATAATATTATGTTTAAGAATGTTATTATTAAAATTTTTCATGAAAAATATATGGATTATTTTAGAAAAAGATGGTATACACAATTATGATGAAAAAATATTGAAAAATTATAATTTTGAGCTTTTAAAACCTTGCATATTCTTTTTTAGATTAAAAAAAAATAAAGCAAAAAATAGAAAGATTATTTTCTACTTCTTATGAAACCAGCCCCAATTATAGCCATAGCAGCAACTAATACTGCTAACGGATTACCAGTAGCTGGACTGTTCACAGGGTTATCGGAGTTTTCTGGATTTTCAGAACCTTCTGGACTTTCAGAACCTTCTGGACTTTCAGAACCCAACGCCATCACATCATCTGTCGGTTCTGTGAGATTTCCATCCTCGCCTATTTCCTCTTCATCAGTGTCATCCTCAAGGTCTGCATCATCAGTTCCTTCATCACCTTCACCGTCTGTTGTGTCATCATCAATTGTTGTGTCATCATCTGCAATAATGTCGCCAGCATCGTCAACCGCTGAAACTGCAGTTGCACTCATGATTACAACAAATACGGCAAAGATAGCTATTAAGCTCTTATTTAATCTCATATTTTCACCTCCTAAAATCTTTATTAAAAGTTACATTGTTTTGTTAAATATAGTTTACTATAGTTATTAACTTTTTAAAATACAAAATCTTTCATAAATTTGATTTTCTTTGTGAGGTTGAAAAATTCACTATTTACCATATAACACTTAACACAAACTAAACTTCATAGTATTTATATCATCATATCCAGATGTTATTAACATGGATAGAGCAGTTTTGATTATTTTAAATGAAAACTTTTCACTAACACTTGACGGTGAAATAAAAAATAATAAACTTAAAGATAAAAAATTTTCACCCGGAAGCGACATTTGGACAGAAGAGCTTCCACGACTGGGTTTCAGTGATGAAAATGTTCAAAAGGACTATGATGAATTCATCTCAGACATCATGAGCCTGTTTACAGAACCTGGCGTTGATGAAGTGTTCCTTGATGCGAAAATAGGTGAGGAATCAGAATACCTAAACGGCAAAAAGCCATTGCTAATAAGAAAAATAGAAGAGTATAGCGTAGATGAAATCATAGAATAGCATTGGCCTTATTCAATACTTCATCCATGTCACTGAATTCCAGAGGTTCACCCTCTTCAGATACCTTTTCCGTTGTAATCAAAACATTTGGAGAAGCCCATATATATGAATACATGAAATAACCAACATTCACGAAAATCAGAAAAGAAATTGAAGACAATGCAATGATTAAACATATTGCATGTATCAATAGATTGCCATATCTTCTCTTTCTCATCAAGATGAAATTCTTGTCTTCATCAACCAACTTGAATTTTTTTTGGGACAACTCCTCTGAAATCTTTTTCATTTCTTTGGGAGTGTCTGCACCCAATATCAATAGCTTCATATTAATCTTTATAAACTACAAATTCATCCAATTCTTTTCTTGGAGTATCACGAGGCTCTGCATTACCATAACCTAAAGGGGTGAACAATACCGGCTCCTCATTTTCATCCAAGTCCAAGAACTTGTGAGCCTCATACTTTTTAAATGCACCTATATAACATGTTCCAAGACCAACATCCCAAGCTGCAAGAATCATATGATCCATTACAATTGTTGCGTCTATATCAGCGATGTTTTTTCCATCCCAAGGTCTTGTCCATGCCTTATCCCTTTGTGCAACAACGCATAAAGCATAAGGAGCCTCAGTAAACCATTTAGCAGCATAGATTTTGGATAATTCTTCCTTATATTTTTTGGTGTCAATTACATAGACTTTAAATGCCTGCGCATTGACTCCTGTTGGAGCGATTGTTGCTGCATTTAGAACATATTCCAACTTTTCTTTCTCCACTTCCTTATCCAAATAGCCTCTAACACTATAACGTTCTTTAATAACATCTATAAATTCCATTTTATCTTCAACCTTCGTAAATTATATCATCCAAATCGCAAAAACGCCTGAATTCTTCTTCATCCATTTTTTCTTCATGAATATGAGCAATAATGCCTGGGAGTCTGCCTATCATGAAAATTCCCAAACCCAAATCTGGAGTAAAACCCAAATCAGATAATATGGCTGCATTGGCACCATCCACATTGAGTCTAATTTTCTTTTTTTCATATGCCAAGTCTTCAACGGCAAGAGCAAGTTTGATATGGGGTCCAACAAAGCCCTGCTTAATTACAAGCTCCATCAATTTATCCGCCCTCGGGTCAACATTATGATACCTATGTCCAAAACCGGGTATCTTTTTATCACCAACGATATACTCATTGAAAATTTCAATAGCCAAACTGGCAATCTGCTTATTGTCAATGTTTGAGTCTTCAGTCAAATACAAAGAACCAATCTTTGATTGATACAACTCCATTGTTTTTTCAATGGCTCCAGCATGTTTATGACCAAAAGATAAAAATGCTCCTGCTACAGCCGAATTTAAAGGCGAACCGGATGATGCGACAAGACGAGCTGTCTGAGTACTCGGAGGAGTCGCCCCGTGATCACAGAATGAAACCAAAACCTGATTAAATATTCTTCCCTCGGTTATTGAAGGAAGCCTTCCTTTTAAAATTAAATAAACCATATCACTATATCTAATCTTTTCAATCAAATCCCTCTGATTATAACCTCTAGTGACAATTTTATCTGTTTCCACTTTAGATATAGCTGTTTTTAAAGAATGCTGGTTGACTTTAAAATTATTTTCTTGCATTTTAATGTATCCTTAATCTCAATTAATAATTAATATATTTTCTTACAATTTTAATGTTGCTACTCTCGGTTCGACAAAACATGACGGCCTAACAGCAACAATTCTAACCCCACTTGCCCTCTGATTGCCGATGTTAACATAAGAACCTAAAACAGTGGCATTTCCCCCAAAACCTAATGGACCAATACCTGTTTCATTTAATTTAGAGGTAACTTGTTTTTCAATTTCACTCATATCATCCAAATTGCCATAGGCGATTGATTTTAAAAGAAGCGCATTCGCTTCATAGTGTGTTCTTCCAATTCCAATAGACGGAATTGATGGAGTGCAACCCAATGCCCTCAACGAATCTTTTAACCAACCACAGGCCGTATCGATAACATTTGAAAAAGAGCGCTTATGATATACCCTAAATGTTTTAGCCCTGATTTCCGGACCTCCACCTTCAAGGATAAAATGAATATTCAATGTATCCGGAGAGATATCTCTCCTGTAACTCGATTCATCATTTCTGGAATCTATTAAAATTGAAGCTGGCTTGAGCATGCCTGGTTTTTCAAATAAACCTTCACTTTGCTCAATTCTTTCAATTTCACCACCCTTTACCGCCATAGGTCTTGCAGGAAGATTATTTAAGCCCAAAGCTATTCCTTCATGAATTTGATTTATTAGCTCCCCTGAAACTTCCCTTTGTGAACCCAACTCTATGATTACATGAGGAATTCCAGTATCATCACATAACGGGAATCTGGTCTTTTGGCTAACTTCATAATTTTCTAAAATTTGTGATAAGGCCCAACGGGCATTTTCATTATTCTCTTTCAAAATGGCCCTATTTAGTGCATTCAATTTATCTTCAGACAAGGTGGTGGATGCTTTAATGATTGAATCGGAAATATCGTCTAAAATATCCATATAATCACTCAGGAATTGATAAATCACTAGATTGATTAGGAGATGCAACAGCATCAGGACAATAAGAATCAATCACTCTTTTGACCAGCACAACTTGCTTTATGCGAGCTATTGCTTCTTTTTCTGTTGTATCCCAATTATGATTTGCGGCAACAGACCCTCCAGTTTTCAAATAAACCGGACTGGCAACATCAATGAAACTAGGAACTTCATAATGCCTTATAAAGCCGCCAGTGGACTTGGGATTTTCCGTATGCAAATCTAAAGAAATGTCGATGGCATTTCTAATTGCTGCAATCATAGGAATTTGCAAATCCCTAACTGGATTTAAAGAATTAAGACCCATTTCTTCAAGCATTACTGCAGAAGCAGGATTTGCATGTCCTGCATGGGCAGATAATTTAAAATGGACATTTTTTGGAATTTCACCTTCAATCCTCATTTTATTTAAAACCCAAAGCAATCCCTCATCATACAACAATATTCCTCGAACGCCAAGATCGCATGCCCTCTTTACATCCTCAATAGCATAAACTAAGTTGTCATAACCCCTAAGCCTATATCCAATTCTGCTTCCCTCTTTAGTGTGGGCAGTGGCTGACGTGTCATATGTTGCTCTTGGACCCACTGATAAAAACAACTCACAACCATAATTGATAGCCAAATCGACCATCTTTTTTATTTCATCATCACTTAAAAGCATTATTCCTTTTGTTTGGGTAACTCTGTGGATAAAAATATTGTTTTTAAAGGATTCCTTTAAAAGTGCACTCATTGCAATTGGAGATTGAATTCCCGGAACTTCAAAACGATATTGTCCACCATCACTAAAACGTTTGGATGATTTAAAATCGTCCCGAACTTCTCCAATTCCAACATTCTTTAAAAATTCTTTAGTATCGTCCATATTATCTACCATTCAACTTTTCAACGACATATTTCATGGAATAATCTTCTAGCGAATCTATTACCGTAAGATTTCTTATATCATATAAAGGGTTATTGGATTTGAATTTGTCAATCAATTCACTTAACTGGTATGGATTTTCAAAATCGCCTTTTGGAAGCAATGTAATATTCTGAAATACACCATTTCTGAATGCCTTGTCTAATTTAATAATAACATTAGACGGTCGTTTTTCAGGATACAGTTCATTTAACTGATCATCTGAAAGAATTATCATCCTGTTTACCAAATCTTTAATGCTGTTGACTTTATCGACAGTGGAATAGTTATCCAAAAGGCCAAATTCAATTAATTGATTTATATCATCAACAGTGACTTCGCCGACGACTAGCGATATTGCAACGGCATAAGGCAATGATTGCTTTAACTCTTCAATATTTTTAGGGTTGAAATTATTATGTTCGGCCGCAACGGAATACGTTTTTACGGCAATATTCTCTATATGCTCATATTCATCACCTATACTTGCCTTAAGCTTTAAAGCCGTGTCGATTGAAGAGTGAATATGTCTGCAAAATGGGTATTTCTTAAAGTAGATGTCTCTGACTCTTACCTTTCCTATATCTTTTATGATATCTTCAAAAGAAAAATTATCTACATCATAGCCATCATAGACCATTGTTTTTAAAAATCCTTCATTTCCCTCTAGAATAGTGCCACTGCCGGTAAATCCATTTCTCGCAAGAATTGCAGACAAGATTCCATTATATACTGCTTTTCCCGCATGAAGTGACTTGCCCATGGACCCTCCGTGATCTGATTCCAAAAGTCCTGCAGCTTGAGTTCCGCATAGGCCCAATGCATTTAAAATTTGATTATCATCAAGTTTCAACAGTTTTGAAGCGACGGTACCTGCAACAAAAGCACCAATAGTGCCGGTTGTATGAAATCCTTTATTCCTATGCATTGGATTTACCATCTTGCCAAGCAAGATTCCAACTTCATATCCAACAATGACTCCTTCTAAAAATTCTTTTCCGCTTAAATCATAACTTTCGGAGATTGCTAAAGCTGTTGGAAATATAACTGAACCCAAATGGATTTGAGCACCTCTGTGACCATCATCCAATTCCAATACGTGGGCAGAAACACCGTTTAGAAAACCTGCACTTAAAATATCAGTCTTTAAATTCCTTCCGATTACGGAAGCCTTTAAGTTTAGCTTGGAGTTTCCTGAAAATATTTCTTCAACTGTATTAAAAGCTATTTTTGAAGCATTCTCATTTGCGCCACGGTAAGTTACTCCAAAAAAATCTAAAAAAGCAGCTTTTACGGTGGTGATGGACTCCACAGTTGCTTGTTCATAACGATAGTTTGAAATAAATTTAGAAATATTTTTTAAAAACATAAAACACCTTAAGATAATATATGTTAAAAGTAGTATTAAAAATTTAACTAATGCCAAAAAACATCAGTTGAAAATTAATTTAAACTGCCGGAACACCGGTTAAAACCAATACTATATGGGCTACAATAGCTGCACCATAATATGTTGCTGCAATAACTAAAACAGTGATTACAATAGCTCTCCAACCTAAAGCCTTGAATTCATCCCAACTTTTACCCATACCAATACCAACATATGCTAAAAATACGGTGACAATAGATAAAAGTTCTACTTTGGACACATAATACAATACAAAATCAGATGTGGGCATTCCAGGAAATGCCAATAATATACCGAATATGCTTATATAAAGAATTGAAGAGACATTGAACGGCAAGTATCTTTCCAACCAAACCCCTGCAAGAGTAATAAGAGATAGAATACCCATACCCACCAAAGAATCGGTCATTGGATGCTTATAACCTAAATAATTACCAATCACGGTTATGACTGAAAATATAGCCAATAACAGAATCCAATTAAATATACCATGAACCGTGACATTTTCAGAACCGTCAATTAAATCAGGCATTATTCATCCTCCTTTTCAGGAATTATAGAATCTCTGCCAATTTTTGGTTCTAGCCAATTATACAGTCTTTCAGTTAATGGAATTGCAATAAACATTACAATATAGATACCAACACAGAATGAAAGCAGATTACTGAATCCTGCAAAAGCCTCAATTTGTGTTTCCAATCCAGGGAAAGCAGCAAGAGTCGGACCAATGGCTGCCGCATTCATACTGGCACTGCCTACCCCACTGGCCATAGCATATGCATAAGGATGGAGCGGTATGAATGATAATGAAAAGGTAACTAAAAAACTAATGAATATTGTACCGATTACGGTACCTATGATGAATATTGCGAACACTCCTCTTGATTGCGGAGAATTAAACCCGTATTTATCTACAACGACTGCAACATTAGGTTCCCTACCAATGGAATTAGTCATACCAATGGATTCTTTTTTAAATCCTAAAAGCAATGCAATTGGAAGCACTAAAATGGTTGCAAGGTGGCCCAATTCCTGTAGAATTAATGCGGGACCCATATCAAAAATCAAGCTTATTGACTGGCCGCTGGAAACAGCCAACTTGGCAATTAGAACACCGATGAAAAGCATCATTGCTCCTTCAGCAATACGAGCTTGCTTTCTTTGAATCCATTTGATGGGTTTGGCCAAATAAAAAACAAGCCCTAAAATAATAGTATAGATTAAAGGCATTATGGTAATGGCTACATCTTTTGTTATCGGGATTTTTATAGTACCGATTAATTCCGCAATAACAACCAGAATGAGTACGGTTATATGCAATCGGTAATCTCTCCAGGGATTCTTCTTCAAAATCCTCTTATCCGTTTTTTCACGATAAATATGTTCAACTTGTCCATCTTTATTTGGAATAAAAATCCGCTCCCAAAAATGTAACCCTTCAAAAAAGTTTATCAGTATAATATATTTTCCTAAAACATATTATTTAAATGGATAGCATTTAACTTTAAAAATATCACTAAATGAGAACAAAAACTAGTAATACTATTCCTATAATATGAATAAAAATGACAATGTTAAAGCAAAAATCATGCTCTCAATAACTGAGTTTGTACAATTAAACTCAAAATGAAATGACAATAATCAGCCATAATCATAAATTCATACGACAAAGTGGTTTTGAAAGGTGTCGCCTTGCAGAAACCGGTGTTTCATAAAATTGGAAATTTTTTAAAGATCTTTGGATTTTGACAGGAACTTTTTTACTGGATTTTATTTTCCTGCCACATTTTTTGCATTTGAACCCTTTATTCTTACCTGCGGAAGTCATCCTTTTTCCACATTCACAAATCGGATTTTTATACTCAACATCATTTAATTTTATAACTTGAAATTTTTCAATATTAAACGTATTCTGCTCACCAATTCCGCCGTATACCCTAATAAAATCGCCAGGACGCAAGTGAGAAACTGTATGCCTGAAGTTTTTGGTTGGCTCATATGCACCGCATTCTATTTCTCCGGAATCATCCCCCAGATAAAAGAACATGTGCCCCCCATCAATAATTTTTGGCCTGTTTTTAACAGTCCCGCAAACCTCATAGCATCCGAATTGCTTCATTGAGGAGATGTTTTCTGCTTTTTGAATGTGCATATCAGTATGCTGGTTTGTCTTAAAAATGCAAAAGTCTGCAATTGGTTCTTCAACCTTAACAATATCTTTTGCTTTTTTTAATGAATCGACATTATTTGATCTTATTCCATATAAAACCGGGCACGGTGTTTTTGGTTCGATTGCTATATAGTTTTCAGAATAATCTATATTTTCAAAAGTGTCAGGATAAGTCTCCTCATCCATCTTATAAACGGACTCATAATCAATGAGCCTTTCTGTTCCATAATTTTCAGATGCCCTGTAGGTAAGCAATTCAAAAGTATGGTCCTCTAAAGGAAGACTGATGGCCGCAATAGACCCAATTATCCCCCTTCCCTTTTTGAATTTATGAATCTCGCACCCTGCAGATTTTCCAAATTCCTCCGCTTCCTCAATTGTGATGAATTCATGAATTGCCCTGAATGCATAATCCTCCATTTCGGAAGTGATGTCACCTTCATAAAAAATTACTCCAGGGTTTGTATTGTCACAGTCAAACATCGAAAGGTTTTCAACTTCATCTAAAACAATTTGGCGAGCCAAGTTAGCTTTTCCGTCATTTTTAATTTTAAAGCTAACCCCTCCATTGCCCCTTGTTTTGAATCTTGCAAAGGGATTCAATCTAATCAATCTGGGATAATCCAATAGTTCAATGTCATTTTCATTTAATTTATTAATGATTTGGCTTGCCAGATATGTTGTGCACATTCCATCAGGGGAGTCCGTATCATCTATGCCAATATGTAAAACATTAATTATAATCACCTTTAAATATACAAATATATTAGATGTTAAAACAATATATAGTTAAGAGGTATTGAACATGTTAACTAGAGGAAACCTGCTACAGCAAATTGAAAATTTACTAAAGTCACAGGGTTTTAAAACCTCCGATGTCTATGAACAGGGTTCATTCGATTTGGTAGCAAGAAAAAACCTATTAATTTTACTTCTAAAAACATTTTTAAATATTGATAGCATCAATGAGCACAATGCCCATGAAATGAAGCAATTGGCGAATATCTTCTTAGCTTCACCCATAATAATAGGCGAAAAATCAAGGAACGGGCTCCTTGAAGAGGGAGTAATCTATGAAAGATATGAAATTCCGACAATCGGTTTTGATACCTTTAAAAACATGATTTTATACAATGAATATCCAGAAATCCTGGCTGACCGTGGAGGATATTTCGTGAAAATTGATGGAAATGTCATAAAGCAATACCGTGAAGAATATTCAATGTCACTGAAAGATTTAGCTAATCTGGCGCATGTTTCAAGAGCAACAATGTATAAATATGAAAATGGGATTGTCCGTGCAAATACGGAAACTGCAATGATTCTAGAAGAAATCCTCAATACAAAAGTTACTTTAGACATTGACCTGTTAAAACAACCACAAAAGGAAGATATTGAATATAGCGATGACGTTAACGATTTATCAAAGCTAGGTTATGGCGTTCTATCAACCGCTAAAAGTCCATTTGATGCGGTTGCAAAAATGAAAAGTTCAGATAAACATTCGCCGTTGATGGCCAACGTTGAAAAAAATAGAACAGAGAAAACTTTAAAAAGAATGGCAGTGCCCCTAAAAGACCTGTCGATGGTTACAACATCAGAACCAGTTTTTATAATTAATAACGATAAAATAAAAGAATCAATCGGCACGATTCCCGTCATTAAGTCTTGGGAGTTAAAGGAATTTGAAAATTCAAAAGAATTATTAAAAATGATTAAAGAAAGAAAAGAAAACTAGAGTGGTAAATATGGAAGAACTGCAAATTACAGACATGGAAAATCACCCAATAAAATGGGTTTGCAACTATAAGGGCCAAAAAGCTATTGGAATTTGTGGAAAAACACAAAAAATAGCTATGTTTGCATCAGATGAAAGAGTTTCAAGAATCCTGGATGACATTGTCATTGGAACCGATGAAGCTCAGGAAGGATACGGCTGTGAAGAGAAAAACAGATGCTGTAATTTCGACTGCAAATTATGTGAAATCTCCCCAAGACAGTACCTGCAGATTACAGGTAAAAAACCATCCAACAAAAATATTAAAGACCTAATAAATGGATTAAAAGATCTAAACGATTCTCTAAAAGAAGAAGGGCACATTCCATTTGAAGAATACGAAATCGTGAAGCTTTAGAATTCTTTTAAAAGTGAGAAATCTTCTTTCGCTTCATCGCAGCTTGCCACTCCAAGAGCAATAACATCAATATAATCTATGCTTTTAAAAAAAGTAAATGCCTCTTTTGGTTTTAAAACACCTGCCGCAAGAGCTCTTGTAGCTATTATTTTTTTATCCAACATGAGTAATTTCTGCTTAAAATCCTCCCTTTGAGATGCATTAAAAGCTGAAATATCCATCATATAAGACAATGAATTGAATGGAATCATAAAAAAATCAAATAGATTTAAATCCATCTTTTCAGGAAGCAAAGCTGCAGTTTTAGACGGAAATGAAGTAACAAGACCTGAAAGACAACCTGCATTATTAATTTCAGTCAATATCTTTGAGGTCAATCTCCAATCATGAGCGTCAACAATAAATTCATCGACAAGCATCAAAGGACAATCATATCCTGAAAACAATTCAATGTCCTCATCCCAATCGGCTTCTTTTGCAACTTCATAATTGGGATTCAAATAATCCACATCGGATTTTCCGACAGTTGCAATAACTTCCATCTTACAATCATTTTCACAAGCTATATCATAAGCTTCAAGCAAATTAGAATCATTTACCAAGTTTATTGCCCGTATTCCCCGATTATAAGACTCAATTATTACATCAGCGATATTTTGAGGATTAGAGTACAAATCTATTTCATAAATTCTTGCACGATGTCCAAAATAGGGCTCTGCAATGAACGGACCATAACCCAAAATTGCTTTCGGAATCGATTTGCCTTTAACTTCCAAATCCTCAAAAAACATGGTATTACCTACTCTTTTTCAACTATTACTGCAGTTCCATAAACAAGGATTTCCTGCATTACGTTAGATATTTCATTTGAATCAAATCTGATGGCAACAATACCATTTGCACCTAATTCTTTAGCATGCGCAATGGCTCTACTCAATGCTTCATCTCTTGATTCTTCCATCATTTTAACATATTGGCCTATTTCCCCACCAAAAAGGGATTTTACACCAGCACCTATTTGACCACCGGCACCTCTACTTCTAACAGTTAGGCCATATATAAACCCTTTTGTCTCAACAATCTTGAATCCTGGAATGTCATTAGCTGTTGAAATTGGAAATTCCTCTACAGATACCATGATTTCATCTCCTTGATTTTTAAAAGTCTGAACTCAATTCATACTTTAAATAATATTTTTTCACATTGAAATATTAAAATGTTTACATTAATTTAAATTTTAAATAATATAAAAAATATATATTTAACTAATATTTACTATTAAATATTCTCTTAAAATTAACAAATTATGGTGAAAATATGAAAGTACTTATTGCTGATGCTATTAACGAAAAGGGTATCGAAAATTTAAAGGAAGTAGCAGAAGTTGTAGTTGATACCAGCATTACTCCTGAGGAATTGGCTGATACCATTCATGAATATGATGGAATCATTGTGCGAAGTAGAACAAAATTGACCGCCGATTTAATCAAAAAGGCAGACAATATGAAAATTATTGCAAGAGCCGGTGTCGGCGTGGACAACATCGATTTGAATGCTGCAACCGAGAAAGGTATCATGGTGGTCAACTCCCCGGAATCCACTTCAGTCACTGTAGCTGAACACACTATGGGATTGATATTGAGTATGGCTCGTAAAATATCCATTGCTGATAAATCTGTTAAAGAAGGTAAATGGGAAAAGAAAAAATTCATGGGCGTTGAACTTAGAAACAAAACCCTTGGTGTAATAGGTATGGGAAGAATCGGTTCTCAAGTAGTCAACAGATGTAAGGCTTTTGGCATGGACGCCATGGCATATGATCCATATTTACCTGAAGAAGTTGCAAAACAGATGGGTGTTGAATTGACAGATTTGGAAACCGTCCTTAAAAATGCAGATTTCATCACAATCCACGTACCTCTTACTCCTGAAACCAAACACTCAATTTCTGCTGAACAATTTGAAATAATGAAAGATACAGCATACATTGTAAATTGTGCCCGTGGAGGAATCATTGATGAAGATGCGTTATATGATGCATTAGTTAATAATAAAATTGGCGGTGCCGCTTTAGACGTATACGAAGAGGAGCCACCTGCTGAAGATTCGAAATTATTCGAACTTGACAATATCGTTCTAACTCCACACATTGCAGCTTCCACCAAGGAAGCTCAAAGAGATGCTGCAATCATTGTAGCTGACGAAATTATTGAATTGGCTAATGGCAAAGCCCCTAGAAATGTATTGAACATGCCACGTATTGATAGCAACACCTATCAGGAATTAGCTCCATACATGGAATTATGTGAAAAATTAGGCAGTTTCATCTCACAAGGAGTCAACGGTAAAATCAAAGAGATTGAAATTATTTACAGCGGAGAATTAGCTGAAATTGATAACCTTGAAATCTTAACAAGAACCGTAATTCAAGGAGCTGTAAATCCATTCTTAAGTTCACCAGTTAATGCCGTAAACGCTTCCATTGTTGCAAAAGACAGAGGAATAAGCATTACCGAAGGTAGAAAGGACAATTCAAAAGGATATGAATCTTTAATTAAAGTCATTGCAAAAAGTGCAGATGACGAGTTCTCAGCTGTAGGAACCCATTTACACGAAGCAAGAATTTTAAAAGTAAATGATTACTGGGTAGATGTCATTCCTGAAGGACACCTGTTCATTGCAAAATATGAAGATGTTCCTGGAAGTATCGGTAAAATCGGTACAAAATTAGGAGAACATGATGTTAACATCGGAATTATGCAAGTTGGAAGAGATGAGAAAGGCGGAAGAGCCATCATGGTTCTAACTTTAGATAAAGAAATTCCAAAAAATGTTATCAAAGAAATCCAAGCTTTAGATAATGTTTATGAAGCTAACGGATTAGAGTTATAAAAAAACAATTTTCACCATATTGTTTTTTTTTATTTTCTTATTTTTTATATTCTTGAGTGATGTTTTTAATGCTGCCGTCAGGATTAAGCTCTATTTTGATTCTTCTAGGCGGTTGTTGAGTAAAAGATTCTAATTGATTTTGTCGCCTTTCAAATTCTTCATATTGATTTTCACGTTCATCGTCCAATGTTTTAAAGAATTCATCATCATCCTCATCGAAAAATCCAGGTTTGAATTCATCATCATCACTTAAAACATCATCCTCATCGAAAAATCCATCAGGGTCGTCATCAATTAAATAACCATAATCCCCTATTGTATAGTCCATAGGCTCCCCATAGCGATTATATGCCCTAAAAGTCTCCAGACTATAAGGCAGACACACAATCATATGGAAATAACCATATTTTGAAAATGTCTTTAAATCCGCATCCGAAGGGTGGGCGCTTGGTCCTGGATGTGAATGCACTGATCCCATATAACTGGTATTCATTGGAATCAGCTCCGTGTGAATAACAGCACCAGTTTCACAGGTTTCGCCCGGAAGAAACACCAGACTTGTGATATAGAGTATCCCATCTTTTATTTCACCGTCGAAAAAAGCTAAAAATTCATTGGGAAACGCCTGTTTGGCATAATAAATAACAGAGTCAAGAACTTCCCTGTCGATTCTCACTTCTTTAAATTCATCGTCATTATTTGGAAACAATTTTGAAATAAAACTCATTCTATCACATTTATTTGTCTAAAGAATTCTTCACTAAATTTAGGGATTTCCCAGTCAATGTAAATACTGCTTCTGTAGGAAACCTGATTCTTATTTTCCTTTTTATTGAAACCTACAATTTTTTTATTTTGCCTATATATTCCTATGCCCCTTTTCTTATAGGTTTCAACATCGTTTAAGTTAATGCCATTTTGAAACAATAATTCATGGACATCGCTTATGCCCATGCCTTTTATTCTATCGTTTGCCTCATTATTTGAGTATTTGGATTTAAGGTAGGAAATACCATGTGAATTAACGCAATTTCTCCAGGACTCATCCTGCCTCCATTTGAAATAATCCAAAATGTCTTCATCACTTATAGGAATGATTCTTGAATCAAAAGATAGAGGCTTTTTAAAATCAACACCATAATGCATTACAAAGGAGCTTGATGTGAAACCTGCAATAACAGAATTTAATTTTTCAATCCTGCCATCAAATGGGACCCTATCAAAAAGCAAGCTTATTTCATCTGAAAAAGTATAAATAAAAATAGGTGAAAACTCTTCAAATAAATCTCTGCATACCTGGGAGATTACTCTATAAAAATTTTCATCATAAGGCTTTTCCAATTTCAAATCACGGGCTAAAGAATGGAAACTTCTTCCATCTAGACGCATTACAATTTTGGAATTTTTTGGAACTTTTAGTGATGAATAAACTTCAAACTCTTTCATTACATACCCACACTTATAGTTTCATCGAAGCTTTTGAGCAATCTAATGGCTGAGAGGGCTGCCAACATGCTGGTTTTTGGATTAGCAGCACAGGGATAATTCATGGTTGTTGTTTTGAATTCTCCAAAGTCACCCCTTGCTGTAATCTCATGAACATTTCTATCCACACTTGGATCAACAATAATCTTAACATCAATATCCCTTTGACAAGCTATGCTGATTGTGGCTGCGACATTAATGTTGAGCGGAAACTCCTTAACGGCCTCGGAAGCCTTTCCTTCAAACAGCACTTCAACCTCATCAATATCCTTTCCAAGGGATTTTGGTGACTTGCGTGTGACAAGAGTCACTTCCTCAAGACCGAACTTGGCAACTGCCTTAATTCCATCCAAACCGACAATCGCTCCTGAAGGCAAGTGTATTCTGGCATTATTCCGTTTGGCTATCTGTTCAACTTCACTGTAAAATTCTGTGTCCATTAAAGCACCGATGCTCATTACAATCATGTCACGACCTTTACCCAACACGATTGGAGCATAATGCTTAACGGAATCCGGGGAAGCGCATTCAAGAACCAAATCGACATTATCAACCATATCATCAAAATCGAGAGCAGCCACACCACCGGCCAAACTTGCCAAATTCTCTGCCCTTTCAATGTCATTATCAAAAAAGTATGCAATTTCAATATCGCTATCCTCTGGAACTATACTGGTGGTTATAATGTTAGCTATAGCTCCACATCCTATAATACCTACTTTCATAGTATCACTCTAAAATAAGTTGAATAAATAGATTAAGAATTAAAAAAAGAATAAAGAAAGATTATTTATAATCTTTCAGACTCAAATTGAACTTGAGTTTCATTTTGTGGTTGAGTTTCGGTTGGTTTTGGAGCTGCTACTTCAGGGACTGGTGGTTCAGGATTAGCTTTTTTTATGTCCCTAGGATTGATTAACATAATGTCCCCAATAGCCTGAACTTTATCAAAATCAACAGTTAATAAATCATTTTGGAAGGATCTCATATCATTATCTTCAGGTGATTCGCCACGAATACTACCTAAAAATTGATTTACAAATCCTGCAGGTTTTCTTTCTTGTTCTATAGCTCTAACTTGTAATTTTGAAATTGTTCCTAACCTAATGTTAAGAATTACATCTTCTACACGACCAACATAATGTCCTGTGTTGGTATAAATATCTAAACTGCGTAATTTTGAAACTTCTACCATGTTAACACCACAATATAAAATAATAAATAAATAATTATGTATTATTTTATTTAATTGTTAATATAAATAGTTTATGTTTTTTAAACTTTTAAAATCCTTTATTTGCATAAAATTTATTTAATTATAAAATCAAAATATAGTTTAGACAATAAAGAGGACTTCAAATGTGGGATACAACAAAAGATTATAGAATTTTAGTGGCAAGCAAAGCAAGAGAAAATTACCTGAATCTAATTCCTACAGCATCATTTAGAGGAAGTTGGAACAAAAAGCAAGCCGTTGATTTAGGAAAACAAATGAACAGTGATTTTCAATCATTAATTTATTCTTACCTTGAAGGAGACGAATTGGTAAATTCTCCAGATGTTACGGCCCTAAAAGAAAAGGCCCTGAAGATTATCGAATATTTGGGAGGGGATGACTGGAATAAGAAATTCCTAAGCAATGCTCCTAAAGATGACAGGGAAAAAACCCAGGAAAACATCGCAAAGGTGAGATTTTTCCTTGACACAATAATCGGCCTTAAGGACAGGCTTGCCTTAGGCCCAATAAATGACCCCATCATGGGCATTGACATCAAAGTCGGGGAAGTGATGAGCGTTACAACCCATCCTAAAAACGAAAATCTGATGCTCTGTAATGTCAATTTAGGAAAACGAGCAATAACTGTAGTTACCAATGACTTGAACGTTAAGGATGACAATAAGGTAGGAGTGTCCTTGCTTCCACCGCAATCATTCGGAAACATTGTCAGTGAAGGAATGTTTTTGGGAATGAACGGAAGCATCCTCAAGGATGTTGAAGGAGAGCTTGGAGCCATGCCAAAAGGCATCCCAATGGAATCACTTAATGAGACCCGAAATCTCGTTGAAAACTATTTAAAGTAATTTTAATTAATTATTTTCTTTTTTTATATGGAATTATCTTAAGTTCAACCCAATCAATTTAGTTTTTGTCATTTCATCCACAGCATATTTTATTCCTTCTTTACCAACACCGCTATTCTTGAATCCTCCGAATGGCATGTTGTCAGTTCTAAAGGTGGACTGTTTGTTGACAAATACTGTTCCCGCATCTATCTCTTGAGCGAATCTCATTGCTGATGAATAATCATTAGTAAAAACGCCGGCTTGCAGGCCATATTCAGTGTCATTTGCAACTTCAATTGCTTCATCCAAATCATTTACACGAATGATTGGTGCCACGGGACCGAATGTTTCCCTTATGACCAAATCCATATCGGGTGTGACATCATCAATGACTGTCGCCTCATAAAATGCTCCGTCACGAGCTCCACCGGTCAATATCTTAGCGCCACTGTGAACTGCATTGTTGACAGTCTGCTGAACATGAATGGCTGCCTTTTCTGAAATCAAAGTTCCCAAAGTTGTTGACTCATCCAAAGGATTTCCCATCACCAGTTTTTCAGTTTCACTAACCAGTTTTTCTGCCAACTCATCGGCAATCGCATCCTCAACTATTACTCGCTTTACTCCCATGCAGACTTGGCCTGCATTCAAAAATGCTCCGTTTATTATTCCTTTTACAGCCTTGTCGATATCTGCATCATTTAAAATGATTACTGGATCGTTTCCGCCGAGTTCCAATGTGACCTTTTTCATTCCTGCTTTCTGTGAAATCATCATTCCGGTGGTTACGCTTCCGGTGAATGATATTTTGTCGATGCCCTCTGAGCAAACCAGATAATCCCCTATTTCTGAGCCATAACCTGTGACAACATTAACGACACCTGCAGGAAATTCCTCATTCAATAGTTCGCAGAACTTAATTACTGTTAATGGAGCTTCTGTTGGTGGTTTTACAATTACGGTGTTCTTACAGGCAATGGCCGGTGCAATCTTGTGAATTGTCAGGTTTAGAGGATAATTAAATGGAGTTATGGCCGCAACTACGCCTAACGGCACCTTTTGTGTGAATGCAAAAAATCCCTTACCGTTCAGACCAGCATCCAACGGCACGCTTTCACCATAGATTCTTTTTGCTTCTTCAGCTGAAAGACGTAATGTCTCTATAGACCTGTCAACTTCGACCAATGATTCAATAATCGGTTTTCCAACTTCCAGAGTCAATAATTCTGCAAATTCCCCACGTCTTTCTTCCAATTTTTCAACAACATTAAACAATTTATTTGAAACTTTAAAAGCTGACATTTCAACCAGCGCATCTTTAGCCTTATTCGCTTCAGCGATTGCCAAATCTGCAGTTTGCCTGTGGGCAATCGGAACTGTATCAATTACCTCACCATCATATGGGTTTTTAACTTCCAACAAATCATCGCTTGAAATGTGCTTTCCACCAATCAACATGTCCATCTTATCACCTTAATTAATATTTTATATTATGAAATAATAAATATTGACTATGGAAACAAATCGCTTTGAAACATTTTTCGATGCAATCATTGCAATCGTGATAACCGTTTTGGTTTTAAAAATTCCGCAACCCGCAAGTCCTACATTAGATGCCTTTCTGGAACTGCAAACAATGTATGTGGCCTATTTAATAAGCTTTTTAATCTTATATAATCTATGGTATGCCAACCACAATTTATTCCAGCTTGTCGATACGATAGACAACACCACCCTCTGGATTTACGGAATAATGACCTTTGTGATATCGCTCATACCTTATTTTACGATTTGGCTAGCAAACAACGTTTACTCACAGGCTGCGGAAACCATGTTTGGAGTGATATTCTTAGTAACCCACATACTAAATACATTGGCTACAAGAGCCGTTTATAGAAGCAACCCATATAATAAAAACCTGCAAAAAATCAACCACAATTCGTATTATTTAAATCTCCCAGTCATATTAATAGTTATCGGGTTTATTTTAACATACACAGTTTATCGGCCAGGAATCTATATTGCCTGCCTTGGCTCCATTGTTTTATGGATTATAATCGGCAGATTGATAAGGAGGGATAATTATGAAGACTGAAAGGTTTGAAGCGTTGATTGATGCAATTTTAGCAATCATCATTACAATCATCGTTTTGGAAATCCCCCTTGCAAGCAACGGCAGTTGGCAAGCTCTTTTTGATATAAAGTATGAATTTGCAATATATGCAATTAGTTTCATGATCTGCTTTAACTTCTGGAATTTTAACAACAACATTTTCAGCATAGTAAATAAAATCGATTACAAGGTCATCTGGACAATGGGGCTTACATTATTCGTATTTTCCCTGCTCCCTTACTTGACAACATTCGTTGCTGAAAATTTTTATCTGTTCTTCCCGCAATTCCTATACGGCTTATGCTTCATCATAACTGCAGTTCTTTCTTTATTAATTAGCAAATTCCTAAAAGACACAGATCCTGCAAACATCGCCCTGCAACTTGCATTAGACAAACATTATGCAATATACGGGACAATAATTTGCGTTGCAATTGGAATGATAATCGGATACTTCATCTATCCTCCCGCAGTAATGATATGCTGCCTGATTTCAATATTGGGAGTATGGTGCATACCAAAAATTCAATGCCATTTATCATGATGAGAGGAGCATTTCAAGTGTAAAGACTTGAAATGGCCAATTTTTTTAAACTACACAACAAACTTCCTTTTTTCAATGATTTAATTGTTATTTGGACATGTTAAGAATTCCAACCTAGAAAATCAAAAAATAAGAAAACTGATTTTTCCAATTTGGAAATTTGGAAAAAATATGGAGTTACTATCACCTAAAATTATTACAATAACTTAACCTGAATGATTTAAGTTAAGAAATATTGATTACTTCAAAAAGAATTTCAAGTTTCAACATGAATTAACAATACTTTGGAAAAATTACATGCTTTTAATTGAATATTCAGTGAAAAAATAATTTTTCAAAAAACCATGCCAATTGATGAATTCGAAATTCGTCAATGATAATACCCCCATCATGTGCAAAATTAAAATTTCAACGAAAAATTTCAACGAATCCTTTTAAGTGAAAAAAATGTTTAATCATCAATTGTTGAATTGAATCCATTGAAATTAATAGGGATGATAAAAAATAAAATGAAAATGAAGAGTTATTAGAAAAAAATTCAATTCAAGAAAAAAGCCGAAAATACTTAAATTCTAAAAAGGTCCCCTTAAACGACATAAACAATTGAAAATTTGAATCTTTGTCGTGAGAGATATGTCAAATATGTGAAAATCAAACAAGTTCAAAAAAATCTATTTGAAATATTTTTCCAAATTGTTTAGCTGATTATTAAATTCCCTAACCTCTTTTGATGAGATTTCACCACTCAAATCAGAGATGTAATTATTATACATGTAAATGGCCAATAAGACAACGACCATAATTCCGCCAAACAGCAATATGAACTCTGCTGATGCCTGTCCGTTATCATCCACTAGAATCCCCCCATAAGCAGACTTCCACCAAAGGCAGATATGAAATAGAATATTCCAAAAGCCGCTGCAGCAAGAGGCAGTGAAAACTTGATTCCTTTCTTAACGTCCCCATACATTATTATGCTGATTATGAAACCAACTAGAATAGAGTGGATTATCAAATAAATCTCGCCTGCCAAAGGTGCAGTTAGAATAATCTCCGATTCCATTCCATAGCTTTGCATAAACTCCGAATAGACTCCGACCATCCCTATTGCAAACGGCGTTGCAATAACTGCCGAGATTAACAGAAACATTACAGACATCATGACAGATGATTTTCTCTCACGTTTAATGGCAAGCAAATCGCGCAAATCATCAGACAAATCCAAAAGTACATTGGAAATGCTTGACCCGCTCTTACGACCATCCAAAATAATTCCAAAAATTCTCTCCAACTCTTTTGATTTTAAACGTTTGCTCATTGCTGTCCATGCTTCATCAAAATTTCGACCCATACGGATTTCAATTATTGTTCTGCGCATTTCGTCAAAGAGCGGCCCTTCCCCATACTGTGACATGTCATCCATTGCGTTTTCAAAACTCAGTCCGACCTGCAGCATGCTTGACAATTGCCTTAAAAAGTCAGGAGCAGTCTTTTCGATTTCCTGTGCCCGTTTTTCCTGCTGGACAATAACATACGTGAAAAGGCCAGGAATGACAAAAAGTGGCAAGATTAATACAGACACCGGCAGGTTTAAAAGTGTTAATATTAATGCCAATACAATTTCTGCCACCAAAATGAAAATTATGAGTATGGCTAAAACTTTACTTGCATCAGTAAAAATAGCTCCACTCAGCAAAAATTCCTGCAATTTGGATAGATAGTTTTCAGGTATAAAATTGTCCAAAAATATTGCTAAATCATCAATTATTTTGAATTTCATAAAATAAAATTAGACTTAAAAGCATATAAAGTGTTTGTTATTTTCTAAATCAATTTTACAAGGTAAAGACAATATTTAAAACCTTAAACTATTTTTCTTGTATTTCGAATATTCCTCGCAACAATATTAAAAGTCGAAATCAATGTTAATCTCAAACAAATTCTCGGTTTGTGCCAGTGTATTTACCAATCTTTCATCCAAATCGGCATTATTGTCCTTGAAATCGATTTCACCAAATTCCTCTCGAACCTGAAAAGCCAACTGGTCTTTATCCAAACTAAATTCTAAATCGTCGTCACCCGTATTTCCCCGAGCATCAATTCTAATCCATTTATCCCCATTGAAAACAGTATTTAAAGCATGAACAATGTGGCCCTGACTGTCGTCCTCGGCAATTGTCAGAAGCTGATAGCTGATTCCTGACGGAATTCCGTTTGCCCTTAGAAGTGCTGCAAGAAGACATGATTTTGCCCAGCATATTCCAGTTTTATTTATCAATGCTTCGCTAGCAGTTCTTGAAACGGTATTTACTCCAATATCCCATGAGTGAGGAATTTCATCCTTAACAAAGAAATAGCATCTTTTGATATAATCGGCTTCATCAGTTGACTGATTTTTTAATTCACAAACCTTTTCCTGAATATGAGGATTCATATAATCAATACTTGGTGTTTCAGTTAAATATTTGTCCATAAACGTCACCTAAAACTTATATGGGAAATTCACTTATTTTTAAATTCCAATTGTAACCCTTGTGCTAAAATTGGTTCGGATATCTAATATCCTTCATTTTCAAGTTTGATCAACCATTATACAATAGCAAAACATATATTATCAACTGTAATATATTAGCTAATGTATTACAAATGATAATATCTAAACCATATATTACATATCACAATACATTTAGTGTGTATTGTAATCAATAATATGTTTTCCAACACTTAAAAAAACTACCAATTTTAGATGAATCAAAACCACAGTTCATCATACCATCATAATGGAGACCCTCCGTTAAGACAACTCATCGTAGAGCGGTCCTTCTCCGTACTGAGACATATCTTCCATTGCATTTTCGAAGCTTAATCCAACCTGTAACATGCTTGAAAGCTGCCTTAAAAAGTCAGGTGCAGTTTTTTCAATTTCCTGAGCTCGTTTTTCCTGCTGGACAATGACATATGTGAAAAGAATAGGAATTGAAAAAAAGGGCAATATTAACACAGAAATAGGCAAATTTAGAATCGATAATGTTAATGCTAAAGCAACTTCACCTACCAATATAAAAATTATAATTATAGCTAAAACTTTACTTGCCTCTGTAAAAATAGTTCCACCAATCAAAAATTCCTGTAATCTAGATAAATACTTTTAAAAAATGATATTGTCCAAAAATATAGCTAAATCATTTATTATTTTAAATTTCATAAAATACATTAGACTTAAAAGCATATAAAGTGTTTGTCGTGTTTAAAAGCAATTTTACAAAGTGAAAACAAACTGAAAAAAAATAAAAAAAGAATTAAATAACCATGAAGATTATTTAATTGAGTTTATGATTGTACTTACTGGATTGTCAGCTCCTTCAGGCGCTGTTTCAGATGAAGGAATAGTGAATGTAATTATACATTGGTCATCCCCAACAGAGAAAACATATGTCATGACAGTATAATCATTTTTTTCATAATTCTGTTGACGAACCTCTTTGCTACCCACGGAATAGGTATCTTCACCTATAAATTTGTAACCTTGAGATTCAAGATTCTCTTTTGCATCCTCACTGTCTTTAACATCATCAGTAATCATCACTACGATTGCATGTTCGTCTCCTTCCATCAGAGTAATCATTGAACCATTGACTTCTTTAACTTCATATCCATCAGGAATAGTGAATGTATAGTCATCGATTGTGGTATCTTGAGCTACAACTATACCGACACTAGCAATGAATACTAATGCAACTAGAAGTAAAATCTTTTTGTTAATATCCATAAAAAACCTCCTTATTTTTAATTTATTATTGTCAAGAGTTATAAAGATTTTGATATATTCTGAATATTTTAACTTAAAATTAAAAAAAGTGTGAATAAAAATAAATTATATTTTTAAAAATGATGTGGCAAAACTGAAAAAATACCTAATTTTTCTTATTTTTAGAGTATTTCATTCTAATAACATTGAAAATAACTACAAGAATGAACAAAATAACTCTCCAATACCATGCCACAGGAGCAAAAAGCAGACAATATAGAAGAATCACACCTACAATCCCATGTGTAAGGAGATTTTTCCAATCTGTTAAATAACTTTTTAAAGCATCGATAATCTTCATTTAAACACGTCATTAGTTTTTACAGGATTAATTCACATTTTAACAAAAAAACAATAGATATTATTTCACAAGTTTATTTTTCAATCATTTTTCAGAAAAAACCTCAAATTTCGCATATTTAATTAAAGTATTATATTATCGCCATTATTAAAATAGCTTTCTTAAAAGCCACGACAAGCCAATAATGTGAAAACAATAGTGAAAAAGATATATATTATGTCCAACCTAAAATTACATATTGATTAGTTTTATCTCAAAAATCTAAACAAAATACGGGTTGATAAAATCATGCTAATGAATGAACAGACAAAGCTAGACAAAGACCACTATAGAATTTTTGGATTGAGCTGGGCAGGTTGGGTTTTTGATTTCTATGATCTGGTCCTGTTCACCTTTTTAATATCTCAACTTCAAGCCGACTTGAACTTCTCCGCCGAAATGCTTTCATTATGCCTGGGTATATCACTATTTGCAACAGGTTTGGGAGGAATTATTTTTGGAGCATTGGGCGACAAACACGGTCGTAAAAAAGTATTGCAATGGACAATAATCGTTTATTCGATAGGCACATTACTATCCGCATTTTCATGGTCATTTTATTCGCTCGTAATATTTAGATTCATTACCGGCCTGGGTGTCGGTGGAGAATGGGCTACTGGCCAGATCTATATCAGCGAAACATTCCCCGACAATTTAAGAGCCAAATTCGGAGCGTTCATGCAATCCGGAGCGCCTGTTGGAGTGATTTTAGCATCAATTGTGGGCGGCATAATAACTCCAATCGTCGGCTGGAGAATGACATTTCTAATTTCAATCCTTCCTGCACTCATGGTCATTTTCATAAGAAAACATCTTAAAGAGTCAGATGTCTGGATTCAAAATAGGGACCAATATGTAAACAAGAACATCTTTAAGGAGTTCAAGGAATTAGTCGCAAAAGAGCACAGGAAAATATTCCTCATATCATTAATATTATGCATATTCGGTATGTCCGCATACTGGTTTACGTATTCCTGGCTGCCAACCTATCTTGCAAAGGAAAGGGGCCTTGCCTTAATCGGATCCACATTCGGAATCATATTAATCCAATGCGGAGATTTTTTAGGATACACCACATTCGGTTTTGTAGCCGAGAAGCTTGGAAGACGTCCTGCATTTACAATCTACAGCTTCATCATGGCATTCAGCATATCAATGATAACCATCTGCTGGAACCAGATCAATGCAATCAACGATTTGATATTCGTATTCATGTTCCTAACAGGATTCGGAACAGGATTCTTCGGCGGATTCGGTGCATTGTTCTCTGAACTGTTCCCTACAAAAATACGAAATACCGGTGTTGGAACAGTATTCAACCTTGCACGGGGAGCACAATTCATCACCCCATCAATCATTACTCTTGTTGCCGCATACTTTGATTTAAGCTATGGAATAGCAATTGCAGCAATATTCGCTCTGCTGGTAGGTATTTGGATTTGGGTATTCCCAGAGACTAAAGGAACAAACATTAATGAACTGGATAAAGCCAATTAACTATTATAGAAGTCAACAATTCAAAAAAAATCTGTGATGAAAAAAATAAAATAAGTTTTTAAAACTTATTTTTCAAAATACTATAAAATTTATCCAATATCTTTTTGATGCGCCATGACTAAAAAAAATTATGCGAATCCAATTATAGGCCATTCCTAATACGTATTATATGCATCATATGCCGCATATAAACTATATATGATTGAAATAGCATTTCCAAATAAGCCTAATTTAACTATGTAGATTATAATTCCAATAATTAATGCAATTATAAACATTATAATCCCTTTTTTCTTATAACCATTAATGGCCTGACCTAGACCAGGGATAATGAATGAAAGAATTGCATTGACAAGTGCATCTGTGTTCATAACTTTACCTCCATTAATTATTTATCATCATTAATGATATTTAAAGTTTTAGGCATACCTAAATTTTTAGTAGATTAAAAATTATTTTTTTAATTAAAAAATTCCAATATCATATAGGCAGTCAAAATCGTGAAAAAATGTGGGATTTATGCCACATCCAATTAATTTTTAATAGTTATTACTGTACTGTTCAAACCAAGCACTCTTGAGTAATCAATCTTATCAGCAATCTTATTCAAAACACTGATATTGTCAAACTCCAACTTGTCATTTTCAACTACCGGATTGAAGTCAATTCCCGTGTCTTTTACAGAAATTAGAATATTATCCCCGTTATCCCTAACAATAACATCAATTGTTTCGACTTCATCGTTGGTGTTAATGATGTTTACAAGCATTTCTTCAATTGCCAGGCCCACTATTGTTGCTGATTTATTTCCTGACAGGTAATCCTGAACATCACGAGCCAAGTCTACAGCTTCCCGGATATCCCCTTTAATTGTATGCTCAAATACTTTTTCATCATCGTTATGCTTGTTAATAAAGAATCCTGAGTATTCACCATCTGTCTTTTTGTTAGTGTATCTTGAATAACCAACAATGACCAATATTGTAACCAACTCTGCAATTGCAAAAGAAATCCAAATTCCGTTTCCACCAATGGCAAAAGACAATATGGCTGCAAGTGAAATCGGCAATACAAATCCTTCAAGTAACGAAATAACTGTAGATATTTGATTTTTTTGAATTGCCTGAGCATAGAATGTGTATAAAAATGTAATAGCTGTTCCAACATAGCTTATCGCAAATATTCTTAAAGCATTCAATACAACAGGAACATCCGCAGGGTTTTTAACGCTATACAAGAATAACAAAGCTTGAGGATAGACAATGAACAAAATTGATAGCGCCAAACTTGATGCAACGACAATTTTTAAAGATCTTTTAATTATGTAATTTACTCCGGAATAGTCCTCCTCTTTAAAGTAAACAGACACAATAGGAGACATTGTCTGCGCCGTTCCAATCAGGAATATGTATAATATAAATAAACTGTTATAACAAATACCAAATGCAACAACCCCAGACTTTCCAACGTAAAGTCCTACTAAAAAGTTTATGACAAGCAACTTTAAAGTTAGGTATAATTGAGTTGATGCAGATGAAAATCCTGAAGTTACGATTTTCTTAAGGAAACTGAAGAAAGAATTAACTTTTAATTTTATAAATTCCAATGTGCGCTCCTTTTTAAGGAAGTAATATGAAATCAAGATAGAACCTACCAGATAACCTGTTGAAGTAGCTAGTGCTGCACCAGAAAGCCCCATATTGAAAAATTTAATATAAATAAAATCAAAGCAAATGTTAACGATATTAGCTATCAATATTGCCCTGAACGGCAATGTTGGAATACCATCTGCCCTTATGAAATAAGACAAGCTCATCATATAACATAAAAATGGCATACCAATAATCAAAGCAACGAAATATTTGGCAACATCTGAAACAAGCTCAGGTTGGGATGAACATAAAAATTGAGCGATGTTTCCTGAAAACAGCAATCCTACAGCCGTAATTAATAGCCCTATCGATATAAGTGAAATAATGGATACCGAAAAGTAAGTATTGCTTTTCTTATCATCGAATTCCGCCTTTGCAACGGAACAAAGTACACTGCCTCCCAATCCAATCATCCAGTAAAGAAGATTAACAAACGTGATTACTGGAGCTACAATTTGAATCGGAGCAAGATTACTTGCCCCTATTAAAAAACTCACAATTAAACCATCTACAAATAGACAGATATTACCTGCCATTGATGTAAATAATGTGGGGAGGAAAAATTCAGAGAATTTTGCCCTCAACAAATTATAATTTCTTTCATACATCTTTCATACCCCTAAACACTGAAGAAATCCAGATCATCCAAGAATTTAACAAAATTATAAATGTACTCCTCAGATACGAATGGCCATTTGATACCTAAGCGGTACAATGCCTGAATAGTGTAAGTATTGTCAACAGGCATCCATATCTTTTTAACCTTTCCAGAACCGATGGACGTAATTAAACCTGACACTCCTTCCTGTTTTGTTTTATCAGCAAGTGCTTCATCCAAAGCAGTTTCATAATCTTCTTCTTCAGCAGGCTCAATATCCAATCCCAAAGGTTTGATGATTTCAATAATATCTCCAAAGCAGACACTATGATGGTCATATGGATGGAACACTGTGCACTCTTTAGGTGTTTTTGAAAGGTTTATAATGGCCTTTGCAGTCATGTCAATTGGTGAAAATTCAACATTGCTCATCAACATTGAATAAGGCATTTTTCCGATTGTAATAAATGCTTTCAAACGATTGATGAATCCATTTGATTCAAAGTTGATTTGGAATTCGCTGTCTGAGCTTCTTGCCATCAAGTTTCCAACCCTCATGATTTTAACATCCAAATCATCATTGACGGCAGCTTCCAGGACTGCACGTTCAGCTAAGAATTTGGAACTGAGATATTGGTTGTCTACAGCCTGTCCAATGAATAGATCTTTCTCCGTGAATGGAACATCGACTGGAGGATAATTGTTTTTACTCTCACCTGCAATACTGTAGGTTGAAACTTGGACATATTTTGCATTTTTCATTTTTGCAAATTTAAGTCCGTTTACTACTCCTCCAAGGTTAATGTCTTCAATATCGGTTCCTGATGAGAAGTGTTTTACATTTGCTGCACAGTTAACTATTGTATCAATTTTTTCAGGAACCAGCTTTTCAAAGTCTTCAAAGTTAGTGATGTCCCCTTCAATAACATGCAATCTTTCGCCGAATAAGTCTTCATATTCATTGGAGAAGTAATAGAAGAGTAATGATTTCAATCTTTCTTCACCGCTGAGTACTTTGTTTGCCCTTATGAAACAGTAAACATCACCAGTTTCATTTTCCAAGATTTCGCGCAATACATGTATTCCTAAAAATCCAGTAGCTCCTGTCAATAATATATTGCCCAAACTATCTTGAATTTCACCATTGATTATTGTTTCAATGTCATTTTTAACAAGCAATTTGTTAATTTCAGAATAATCATATGTCAATTCTGATTTCTTCTCGACGGACTCATCAGATAAAATCAATTCCGCCAATGCCCTTGGAGTTGGATTTGAAAATACATCCCCATAATTTAGGTTATAATTGCGGTTTAACGCTTCCATAGTTATTTTAGTAACAAGCAATGAAGTTCCACCAATGTCAAAGAAACTATCTGTTACACTCACTTCATCAAGGCCTAAAATTTCTGCAAACAAGTTTGCAAAGAACGCTTCGACATCATTTTCAGGAGCAATATATTCTGTGATTAAAACTGGTTCAGGCAAGTTCTTCAAGTCTGTTTTACCATTCAATGTTTGAGGCATCTCATCAAGTTCCATATAAACAGTCGGAACCATATAATATACCAATTTCTCAGCTAATTTAGTTTTTAAATCATCAACATCGATTGAATATCCATTTTCTTCACGATTTTCATCCTTAAATTCATCATGAAGTGTGAAATAAGCACACAAATGGTCATTGCCTTTAATCTTTCGAACAACAACCGCTACAGATTTGATTCCAGGATATCTGGCAATTCCTGCTTCAATTTCACCTATTTCAATTCTTAGACCCCTGAGTTTGATCTGATTGTCCATTCTACCGAATACATAGAATTCACCGTCTTCAGTAACCTTAGCAAAGTCTCCAGACCTATAGAATCTAATTCCATTTATTTCATCATATGCTTCGGCATTTTTCTCAGGACGGTTCAGATATTCTCTTGAAACACCTCTTCCTGCAATATACAGCTCCCCAATAACATTTGGAGGCAAAGGATTGGAGTCAAAATCCATGATAAACTCATGAACATTGAAAAGTTCTTTTCCAATTGAAATATCAGAACTTTCAAGCAAAGCACCATTACAGTAAACAGTTGTTTCGGTTGGTCCGTACATATTAAAGATTTTACCGTTCGAATGCTCTGAAAGCAATTCATACAGTCTTTGTGGGAATGGTTCACCCGCAATCAAGTATGCTTTAAAGCCATACATTGTTTCCTGCATTGCTTCAATTTCAAGATATTGAAGTAAACGTGAAGGTGTGGCCACATAAACATTGGCGCCACTTCTGTGAATCAGGTCCATCATTTCAATAGGGTCCTTGTATTCAACATCATTGGCAAATACTATCGGAACACTGTTTAAAAGTGAACCCATCAATTCTTGCTGGAATACATCGAAAGCAACTGTAGTTGTTGATAAAACCTTATAATCTTCTTTTTCAAGATTGTGGACCAATTCATAAGTACAGATATTTCTTGGGTCAGGATATACGAAGTTTGCAATGTTTCCGTGTTCCAAGATTACTCCCTTAGGGAGTCCTGTTGAACCGGATGTGTAAATAAGGTAAGCCATGTTATTTGCTTTGACATCCGGATTAGGATTTGATTCATCGGTTTCTTTAAGAAGTTCATTAACATCCAATAAGTTTTCACTGTAGTCGCTTAAGTCTATGCATTTCTTATCGATTACATCATCGACAATGATGAATTTTGATTCACTGTCAGTTAAAACATGCTCAATCCTATCGGCAGGGTACTCCGAATCAACTGGAATAAATGCTGCACCAGATTTCAAAATACCAAATATGGAAGCCATCACATTACTGTCCCTGTTTAAGATAAACATTACCCTATCTTCAGGACCGACACCCCTTTTGATAAGGCCGTGAGCAATCCTATTGGCTTTCTTATTCAATTCATCATAAGTAAACTCACCATCTGTAGCATAAAGAATGACCTTATCCGGATTAAGTTCCACTTGTTTTTCAAATATCTTATTTAACCTGTGTTCCGGAACCTCATCATACTCCAAATCATCAACGCCCCAATCATCATTTTCGATGATTGAAATATCTTTAATTAATGTGCTTTCATCGAATTTTTGGAATTTGTTTAAAACAACACCAATGCAATTTAGGAACGTGTTAATTAAAGTACTGGAGTACAATTGATCATTGTATTCACAGAAAATTCTGTATTTATTGTCAACTTCAACTACATTAAGGTTTATTTTAAATTTCAATCCATCATAGTCAATAGATTGTCTTTCAACGTTCATTCCACCGATTTCGATGTCTTCAATGATTTTTCCATGATATGCGTATAATATCTCAGGAGTTATATCATATTCGTTTGAGATTTCTGTTAAAGGATATGAAGAATATGTCAATACATTTAACCATTCTCCATTGATGTATTCGAAGAATTCTTTAATATTTAAGTCAGAATTTAATTTTAAAGCTAACGGTAGAGTTTTAACCATCATTGCTAATGTTTTTTGTTGATTTGGATTGAATCTACCATTAGTAATTGTTGCGATTAATAAATCTCTTTTATAAACAAACTTGGATAAAACAAATGAAGTGGCAGCCAGGAACAGATTATTTTGACTGATTTTCAATTTAGAACAGAACTCATCAATATTTTCCTTATCCATGAAAATATCATCCATTGCAGCATTGCCTTCAGATTCATCACCGTTAATGTCTTGGGTGATTAATGTTGCCTCATCAAACTCTTTGATTTTGTTAAAGAAGAACAATTCAGCTTCTTTATACAAACTTGACTGTTCTGTCTTAATTTCGTTTAGGCAATATTCAAATCCGTCAAGTTCCTCCAATTCATAATCTTTTCCATCATAGATTTTGGCTATTTCGTCAAACAAAATGTTAAGAGAAGTACCATCAACAATAATATGGTGGAAATCAGCCAACAGCATTGAATCTCCAACTATCTTAAATCTGAATAGCGGCCCTTCATCCAAGATGAACGGTTTTACAAATTCATTCTCATCGGCTTTTCCAACAATTTCAATCAAATCATCCACTTTCAGATTATCCCTTCTTTGTTGGTAGACTTCCCCGTTTTCCATTACAATTCTTGTTTTTAAGTATGGGTGATTGTTAATAGCTGTAACAATTGCTGACTTAAGTTTTTCTGCATCAATATTCTCACCAAATTCCATTTTCTTTGGAAGATTATAGGCAGTGTTTTCTGGGTCTTTGATGCAGTCAAAGTATACTCCAAGCTGATTTGAAGTCAACGGATATAATTCCTGAACTTCAGTTGACTCATCATCAGTTATTTTTATTTCAGAAGCTATCTTCTCAATAGTTTTATAACTTAAGATTTCTGTAACGTTCAATTGTGCATTTAGATTGTTATAAATTGCTGAAGTTAATTTGATTACAGATAGGGAAGTCAATCCAATACTGAACAAATCAGTGTTCACACCAAACTCATCGATGCCCAAGATTTCGCAAACAATATTAAACAGTTCATTTTCAATATCATTTCTTGGTTTTATGAATTCATCAACATCAATTTCCGGATCAGGCAAGTTTTTAAAGTCTGTCTTTCCATTAGGTGTTTTCGGGAATTCATCAAGCTGTGTGAAATATGATGGAACCATATATTCAGGCAGCGAATCGATTAAATGTTTCTTTAAATCATCCATGTCGACATCATCTGTAGCTGTGAAATAAGCGCAAAGATGCTCAATTGAGTTGATTTTCTTAACAATGACCTTTGAAAGGGTCACATTTTCATAATTTGCAATTGCCCCTTCGATTTCTGACAATTCAATTCTCAAACCTCTAAGTTTAATTTGAGTATCATTACGTCCTAAAACATATAATTCTCCAGCATCGTCTTTCTTACCTAAATCGCCAGTATTATAATAAGGAATATTGTTTAATTCCATGAACACCTTGTCTGTTTGTTCTTGATTGTTTAGGTAACCTCTTGCAATTCCAGCACCACCAACATAGATTTCACCAGACACGTAAGCAGGAAGCTGATTTCCATCAATATCCATTACCTTATCAACAACATTCAGCATTTTCCATCCTGCAGTGACATTAGGAGAATCGATTAACTTATAATGTGAAGCGATAGTTACTTCTGTTGGCCCATATGAGTTGTAAATGTCTGCATCAGTGTATTTTGATAACCTATCGTATAGCACTGGCGGGAATCCTTCCCCTCCCACAATAATCACATTGCAGTTTCCAACAACATCCTGGATCTCTTCCAGTTGCAGGTATTCAAGCAATCTTGTCGGTGTTGAACCGAACCCTTCAGCACCAGTCTTTTTGAACAGTTCAACCAATTCCAAAGGATCAATAGCCTGCTCATCATTAGCGAACACTACTGGAAGTCCGTTTAATATTGTACCGAAGACTTCTCTTAAAAATACAATGAATGAAACTGTGGAAATTGAAATGAACTTATTGCACTTACGGTTCAACTCGTAAATTGGAACATTCTCCTCAACATTAGCAATATAGTTTGAGATACCCCTATGAGTAATCATTACTCCTTTAGGCTTTCCGGTGGAGCCTGATGTGTAAATCAGGAAGCACAGATTGTCAGGAGTCAAATCAATTTGAGGGTTTGAATCGTCATCTTCCTTAAGCAGTTCATCAACATCGATTCTATTTTCACCATCATAATCAATATCTGACGAAGTAACGACGAACTTTGAATCACTGTCTTCTAGAATTTGGTTGATTCTGTTTTTAGGATAATTCGGATCAATCGGGATGAATGCAGCCCCTGCCTTAACGATACCTAAAACAGTGGCAATCAAATCACTGTTTCTCCTCATCATGAACATTACCCTGTCTTCGACATTGACTCCATTTTTGATTAAACCATTGGCGATTTTATTTGCCTTTCTGTTTAATTCACCATATGTCAGTTCACCATCCTCTGCATAGAGTATTGTTTTTTGAGGATTTTCGCTTGCAATATTTTCAAATATCTTATTTACCAATCCCTCATTTGCAAGCTCTATCTTAAATCCTTCATCCAATTCCAAATTCTCACGTATTGAAATATCTTTAAGCGGATCATCTTCTGATGAGAACCTATCCAATAACACATCCATAGCATTTAAAAACGCTTCCATCAATTCTTTTGAATAGAATGATTCATCATAGCTGATGTTAATGTTGCCGCTTTCAAAATTGAATACCAATTTGTAGTCTTTTTTAGCATATTCATCGATGACGAACAATATTTCGCTTTCAAAGTTTAATTTTTGATTGTTTAAAAGTGGATAGTTGTTATATTCCTCAAAATATTGTTTAAAATCGTCCAAGTATTCTTTAACAGTCAAATCAGTGTTGAAGTGATATCCTGCAGCAACACGATTATAGGCGATTAAAATATCCTTTGAAAATGAGAATTTGGTTAGATTATATAGGAAAGTTGCAAGCAAAAATTTCTCTTTAGATAACCTATATCTGTTTGCTAAATTCTTTAATTTATCAATGTCAATTGATTTAGATATTTTCTTAAAATTAATTTTATCCCCATTAACATCTGGGGAAATGGCAGTTGGATTATCAAATGAGTTAATCAAATTATTATAATAGTTTTCAGCTTTGAAGAAGTCAACGACGTTTATGTTATAATCCTTGCATTTTTTGGAGGAATCTTCATAAACCTGCTTTGCCAAATCCTTAATGCCTTCTGCAATGAGACCTATTTCCTTTGAGTTGAAACAGGACTTGTCGTATTCAATGAATATTGATTGCAATCCATTTTTATCCGAATAATTCTTGTTTATCCTGAAATGAAGAGGGAATTTGATGTCCTTTTGAAGTGTTAGGAATTTTGAATCATAATTTGTGGAATTTGATACGATTGAAATCATTGAAATGCAATCCGGATCAATTCCAACGTTTCTTAAGTCAGTTGTATACTCACTGAATTGCAGTTTTGCATGAGACAATCCTTCTTTTAGAACTGCTTTTGAATAGGCCAGCAAATCATCAAATGTCAACTCCTCGTCATATTTCAATCTTAAAGGAATTGTATTTACAAACATTCCAAGGGCATCATCCTGGCCGAAGTATCTTCCATGGACAGATGTATTTAAGACCAAATCTTTAAATAGCTCGTTGCCCTTTTTAGATTTTGCGAAATACAAAAAGTTAAGTGCTAGTGCTGTAACGAACGGGGAATATTCAAAATTCGGCGTTTTATCTAAAAGAACTTCCAAATATCCGAGTTGAGAGTCATCAAATGAATACCAATCCTGAGAATAATCTTTTAAGGCATCCAACCAATATTCTTTATCAACATTAGCCTCATCCGAATTTAAATAATCAATTTCCGCATCGACATAAGTTTCATAAGAATAATCAATCGGGACGTATTCCTCATCATTTTTTACACAATCGATATATTTTTCAATTTCCTGCGGAACGATTGAAAACAGAGAGGTTCCATCAAGCAAAATGTGTTGAACAACCCCTATGAGAACTGCTGAAGAAGAAGTTTTTAAGACGGCCCATTTATATAATGGAGAATCAAAAACATCATCAAACGGCTTATCCAAATAGTCCTTGATAAACTCATCAAGGTTTTCATCATTTACTTCAAATGTTTCAACATTCACATCAACATCATCAGCATAATATTGTTTGAAATCACCGTTTTCATCATATTTAATCTGCAAGTTTAAATATTCCCGACAAATGGTTTCAATAGCTGAATTCACATACTCAAAATCATCCAAATCATAATCTTTCCCAAATTTAAGATAAAAAGAATCGTTATTTGGATTGTTCAATTCTGAGAACAATAGCATTTTCTGTGCAGAAGATAAATTATACATAACTACTAAATCCTCCAAATTCTCCTATTATTTATAATTTCTATTAAATAAAATATTTAAAAGTTAACAAATTAAATAATATAATATACAAAAATAGTTTTGAGGATTACTATGAACATTGAAAAAAAATATAATGAAAAAGAATTGACCTTATCTGTTGATGGCCGTATTGATACTATAACCTCACAGGACTTGGAAACTGAAATTAATGCAGAAATGGGCAATTTCGATTCCTTGATAATGGATTTTACCGGTTTGGAATACATCTCAAGTGCAGGGCTTAGAGTATTAATTGCAACCCAGAAAAAACTAAAAGCCGACAATATCCCATTTGTTATTAAAAACGTTAATGATACTGTCAGCGAAATATTCAGGATGTCCGGTTTTGATAAAATATTAAAGATAGAATGAATTCAATAACCCTTAAGCCAGAATTAAAAGAGTTATACACAATAAATGAGTTTATCTCAAATAAACTATCTCAAGAAAACCTTCAAGTTAATTTAATTGTTGAAGAAGTTTTTGTAAATATTGTACACTACTCAAAAACCGATTTTATAACTGTTAATGTTGAATATGACCATCCAATATTAACATTGGAGTTTATTGACAATGGAGTCGAATTCAATCCTCTCCTAAAAGAAGACCGCGAGGCTCCCCAAACAATTGAGGACGCCCCAATTGGCGGGCTTGGAATCTTTTTAACCAAAGAACTGTCTGACGATTTAGACTACGCCAACATTAACGGTGAAAATCACTTAAAAATAACTAAAAAAGTGGAATGATGAAAACCAAACTAAGAAACATATTGATCCCATTCATAGGTATGTTTATTGCTTATTTTGCTTCTAACAGCGATATTTTTCTTGAAATGGGAGTAAGTATCCCCCATGTAGGCCTATTATTTGTTTTTGGATTAATATTTGGCCCATATGGTTCTTTGGGTGCCGTGGCTGCAAACATAGTAATCGATCTTCTAAACGGATATTTCCCTATTGAAATACTACCATCAGCCATTTTTAGTTTTGGAGTTTCATATTTATCCTATAAACTCTGGTACACCAGTTTTAGAGGCCATAAAATTACAAAACCAAACTTAGATAATTTTTACCATGTCCTCCTATTTTTATCAATTATAATAATCTGCGGATTTATCTATTCAGTAGTCCACGGTAATTTAATCTATGTTTTATTTGACATGGATTTAGACCAATATATCACTGTTTATTATTTTATGAATTTTATAAATATTGCATTTGTCTTTGGGATAATATTCATCTGGTTATCTAAAAAGATTGATTTTGTATACACTCCAGAACCATCCAAAAGACCATTCAATAAAAGATTATACCAGATAATATTCTGCCTATTATTACTTGTTTGCCTAATTTCCATGACAACATTAGTATTGGACATAGATTCCCATATCATATATGCAGAATTAATATCAATCGGAATCTTATTATTTGCATTTTTAACAAAACCGGTTGAAAATAAAGTAGAAGAAAATGAAGAGAATACAATAGTCACTAAGATTGTGAATGTCTTTCTAACAACGACACTACTTATTGCCATTATCGGAATAATAATCTCCCTTTTTAGTTATGGGTTTGTGGAAAGCTTAGACACAGGCAATGAAATGAATCTCTTCATATATCTGATGCCTTTACTCATAATTAGTGATGCCCTCATAATATTATTCTTTATTCCAGGAATAGTTATTTTAAAATACATTGAAAATAAGGTAATCAAACCGATTTCATCATTTTCAGAAATTGAAAAATTTATCAAAGAAGACGAAAAAATCGAAACCGAAGGACTGGTGGAAATCTATTCAAAGTACATCAATGAACAGAATGAAATCGGAACCCTTGCACGCTCCTACACCGATTTAATTAATCACAACAACCAATATATTGAAAATATCCATGAGATTGAAGGTGAAAAAGAGCGCATAAAAGCAGAACTTGATATCGCAACAAAAATTCAGGCTGCAAACCTGCCGACTGAAGCCCTCATAAATGATGATTACATTGTTAACGGTTACTCACATCCTGCAAAGGAAGTTGGAGGGGACTTCTTTGATTATTATGAGATAGATGACGATAATTTGGCTATTGTAATCGGTGATGCATCAGGAAAAGGCGTTCCAGCCGCACTGCTTGCAACAATTACGCAGGCGATACTGCAACAATTGCTCAAACATGAAAAAGACCCTTCCAAAGTGTTATATCTATTAAATAATCAGCTAGCTGAAAATAATTCCGAATCCATGTTCATTACATTATGGCTTGGAATTTATAATAAAGCAACCAAAAAACTAACATTCTCAAATGCAGGACATAACCCTCCATTAATAAAAGAAAATGATGAGTTCAAATACTTGAATATTGATACTGGAATTGTTTTGGGAATAATGGAAGATTATGAGTTTGTATGTGAAGAATTAACATTTTCAAAACAATTAGTTGCATATACCGACGGAATAACAGATGCCAACAATAAGGAAAACGATATGTACGGTGAAGACAGGCTCCGAGACTTCTTTAATGGATTTAAATTAGACACCGACCCGATAAAGCCTCTTTTAGATGACATCAATGACTTCACCAAAGGTGCGGAACAATTTGATGATATGACATTAATATACTTAAAGATAGAATGATAAAATTTGCCTTTTGTGATGTTGATAATTTAGATTTAACCAAAGCCTATAATCTATTGCCCAAAAGCAGGAAATCAAAAGTGGACAATTTTAGATTTGAAAAAGATAAAAAGCTTAGTGCTGGAGCATATCTACTATTGAACAAATTACTAACTGAAGAAGGCATCACCCAACCTATTTTTAAAATTGGAAGATATGGCAAGGCATACATATCCAACCATGAAAACATTTATTTTAATTTGAGCCATTCAAGCAAATTAGTCGCCTGTGCGGTATCCGATGGGGAAGTTGGAGTGGATGTCGAAATGATAGATCCTGCAATTGACTTGAACATAGCCAAGCAATACTTCTACAATAAAGAATATGAAAGCATAATGAACTCAGACAACCCCCAAGACGAATTTTTCACATACTGGGTTTTAAAAGAAAGCTATATGAAATACACTGGCCTGGGCTTTAATCTAAAATTGGACAGCTTTGAAATCATCATCAAAGATGAAATCAAGCTCAAAAATGATGAAAACAATATAAAATTTAGCCTATTCAACATCAATGATTACAAATTGGCAATAGCTTCCAAATACGATGTTGGAAAAATCATGGAATATGACATTAATGATCTAATTTAGATAAAAATGCTAAAATTAGAAATATTTAATATGAACCCTAATAAATAATTTAATATACAAAGAAAACCAAATTATCCAAAATATTGGTTCGTGATGAAAATGTTAGGTTTAAAAAGTAAAAATATTGAAAATGAAGATATTAAAAATCCCCCAAGCGATGATGCATATCCACTCATTGCAACAGTATTTGCAAATAAAAAATTGAGCAAACCTAAAATAGCCATAAATTCTTTATCACTTACAATTCTCGATTTAATTAATCAAGAGCAAATTAAATGTGATATAGATTGGGAAAACCCACATGAAATAGGTAAAAATCTTTCAGAAGAAGATGTGGAAGTCATGAAAAACATCACCCTTAGACTAGCAAATAAAGGAGAGCTAAAAACTTCAGAAACCTTAGCTATCAACCTACTGAAAAGAATGAACAACTCAAAAAAATTCAACTTGAAGGATATGCTGAAGAAAAGCAAAAACTCAGCAATAGCCAATAACTTCCAGGACGATTTCATAGAATTTAAAAATGCTTTGGAAAATGAAAACAATTTTACTTCAAAAGATTATAAAGACATTTTAGAAAATGGCAAATTTACATCTAAAGGAAAAGAAATCAAAAAAGAGTGGAAAACCTTCCAAGATTATCTTAAATCAGAAGAACTAAGTGAAAAATATCCTCCAGAATCAATCGAAGAAAATGCCGAGCAAATAATTTTGGCGGCATGCTTCAACATTGAAAAAGAGGCATTGAAATCAAGAGAAAATAACTCTAAAATATCTGATTTCATTGACAAGGACGGATATAAAATGTTAAACATTATATTTGATAACACATTATCCAATGTTACTGAAAAACGCAAAGGAGACGGAATATTCTACGGAATAAATGACAAATATACTATTCCGGGAGGAGGATAATAAAAAGCAACTTATTTTGTTGCTTTTTTCAATACCCCCAGTATTCCCATTTCATTAATCATTGATTCCAAACCTAAAAGGATAATGGCTACATCACCAACTAATTACTCAATTTTTAAAGGCAAATCCCCAATCACATTGGCTTTCTTATAAATGGCAACGGTATCTTCAAGCCTTACCCCGAATTCACCTTCCAGATATATGCCTGGCTCAACTGTTATGACCATGCCCTCTTCAATTACCGTTTCATCACGAATTGAAAATCCGGGAGTTTCATGAATATCAAGACCTAAACTATGGCCTGTTGAATGAATGAATCTATCACCATAACCATAATCGGCTATGATGTCCCTTGCAACCTTATCAATTTCGATGCATTTAAGACCTGGCCTGATGGCTTTAATCGCCTTATCATGCGCTTCAGCGACAATATCCCAAATTTCTTGTTGTTTTTCATTATAGACAATGGTTCGAGTATTATCAGAGCAATATCCTTCAAAAATCGCTCCCCAATCTATTAAAATAGGTTTTTCTAGCCTCTTAGCTTGAGGTATTGCATGAGGTAAGCTTGAACTGGCCCCACTCGTTACGATTGTGTCGAATGATTCCTTTGAGGCCCCATTTTCTATCATCAATCTGACCAAATCAAAAGCTATTTCCTTTTCAGTGTTTTTATTGTTCAAAATATCCAGCTGTAAAAATGACTTTTGAGCAATTTCTGTCGCTTTTTTGATTTTTTCAATTTCCAGTGTTGTTTTTATCATACGTTGCTTGTCAATGTATGTTTTTGAATCGATTGTAAAGTCATCCTTAAGCTTTTCATAGCTGCCGAACGGCAAACTTGGCTCGATGGCCAAATTCTTGATTCCTTCACTTTTTAGCTCCTTAATCATCACATCCATTGATTCGTATTCTTTAACTTCAAGAGAGGAATTATTTTTAGCAATCTCCATATCCATGCTGGAGACATAAATAATAGGTTCCTCCTTAATTACACAAAATGCAAAGCTGGTTGGCCTATAATTTGAAATATATTCAACATTAGTGAATTTTGTAAGCAAATAAGCTTGAACATTATCTTTTTTTAAATCATTTATGATATTTGTTACATGTTCATCCATAGTTAATATTAGAAAAAACTTTATATATAAAATTAGATATTTTAAAATCATGATTAAATTTACAGCTAGTGAAGTAAGAGATTTAATAATTGCATTCATCGTTATTTCCCTATGTTTCGGAATTGCAAATACCGGACGTGATATGAATGCCTTAGCCCAAATACTTCCACCAATTATGGTTGGCGTAGGTCTTGGCTTTATATTACATGAACTCGGACACAAATTTGTATCAATGAAATACGGATACTGGGCTGAATTCAAATTATGGCCACAAGGGTTGCTATTTGCACTCGTTACTTCATTTTTCGGATTTGTATTTGCTGCACCTGGCGCAGTTTACACATATGCAAATTACATGACCGATGAAATAAACGGGAGAATATCAATTGCCGGACCTATTGTAAATATCGTGCTTGCATTAATATTTCTTCTTATTGCAACATGGGTCTATCCTACTGCCTTCTATTCACCAACAGCACGGTTAGTCTTTGTAATCTGTTCACTAGGTTATTCCATTAATAGCTTTTTAGCTGCATTCAATTTGCTTCCGATAGGTAATTTAGATGGATCTAAAGTGTTAAACTGGAATGTTGGAATTTGGATTGCCACAATAGGAATCGCAGGAATCATGACCCTGTTGTACATGACAATAGGTGTTGAAAATATTGTTAGATTAATCATAGGATTTTAAGATGACGGAAGAGATTACATATTTTGAAGGAACTCATAGGGTAATAGCTCCGAAGAAAACGATTGAGATTACCCAGGATAAATTAAAGACAGCAGGAATAACCCGTATTGCAGACATCACCGATTTGGATAGGATTGGCCTTCCGATATACACTGCCATTAGACCAACCGCTGAAGAGGGCGGAGTCAGCATCTATGGTGGGAAAGGAATTTCTAAAAATCATGCCAAAGCATCAGCAATGATGGAAGGTTTTGAAAGATATTCCGCTGAAAGGCAAGATAGCGATGAAGTTATTGTTGCCAGCCCATCCGAGATTTCTGAGTTTGGCGAGTTCATCGAACCTGAATCATTGAATCTTCCAAAAGAACTTGAAAAAAAATGCATTAATGATTTGAGATTAGAATGGAGCCTATCGCATGATTTGATATCAAATAAAGATTATTATGTTCCGACAAATGCTGTTTTTCACCCATACACACATGAAAATGATATAACCAGTTTATTTAAATCAAATACCAATGGCCTTGCTTCCGGAAACATACTGGAAGAATCCATATTGCATGGGATGTTTGAAGTAATTGAAAGGGATGCCTGGAGCATCTTTGAGCTGACACATAAAAATTATGCCCAAATTGATACAAGCAGTATTGAAAGTGAAATCGTCAATGATACCATCGATAAATTCGAATCCGAAGGCATTAATATTAAATTAATGGATTTCACTGCAGACATTAATGTTCCGACAATTGCCGCTTCAGCAGATGACACAGTAACAAGAGATGCTGGACTCTTAACATTGGGAATGGGAACTCACCTAGACCCGGAAGTTGCAATTTTAAGAGCCTTAACAGAAGTGGCTCAAAGCAGAGCGACTCAAATCAATGGCGCTCGTGAAGACACTGTCAGAGCGGACTTTGCTCGTGAAGCAGGCTATGAGCGAATGAAAAGAATCAATAAATATTATTTCAAAGAGGAAGAAGAAAAGATTAGCCTATCAGATATCGAAAATAAGGCCACAACATCAATAACCGAAGATATTGAAATTGTTAAAGAAGAACTAATATCCAATGACATTAGCAAAATTTTATACACCGACCTTACAAGACCTGAATTGGACATTAGCGTTGTTCGCGTCATTATTCCTGAAATGGAAATTTATGCAATCGATCCGTCTAGAGCAGGTTACAGATTTTTAAAAGTAAGATAAAATGACAAAAATAATTATTTATACAGGACTATCAATCCCATTTAGCGAAGCAAAAGAAATTTTAGACTCCGATGACAATAATGAAGTAATTTATAAAAGACCAATTCAGAGAGGAGATTTGAACTTGGCCTTGAAGGAAAATCCCGACATTATCGGAATAATCGATGGAGTATTCCACCAAAACTCCGCCGTTGGCCATAAGGAAATTTTAAACGTGATTAAAAAAGGCGTTAGGGTTTATGGAGCTTCAAGCATGGGCGCTTTAAGGGCATCAGAGCTAGATACATTAGGAATGACTGGAGTTGGTTATGTTTACAACCAATATGCAACAGGAGAAGTGGATTCCGATGATGATGTTGCAGTGATGCTTGACTCAGAAACTTTAGAAGCGCTTTCAGAACCATTAATCAATATGAAATATGTTTTTACAAATGCCGTTGATAAAAATATCATTACCGAAACGGAAAAAGACGAATTGCTTGCAATTGCCAAAAAAACATTTTATCCCAAAAGAAATTATGCTCAAACATTGAGCGCATCAAATCTGGACAATGATAAAAAGGACAAACTCATTGATTTCATTCGCAAATCAGCAGACATTAAAAAAGAAGATGCAAAAGAATTACTTGAGTATATTAAAAATGAAGCATAATTCTAATTTTTAATTAAGTGATGTAGATATCCCACAACATTTCATTGAGATTTTTGATTAAAATTAATTAAAACAAAATCCCCTTGAAATAAATGATAAAAATAAGATAAAGGTATCGATTTAATTAATCGAATATCAATGTTAATGAAAGCATTTCCGCCATCGTCAAACATTATAAAATTAAGTTATCAAACTCACCTATTCATTTCCTGATATTTTTTCAAAACGATGTCTGGAGTTTCAATAGTTTTTTCAATGGTTTTAAAAATTTCATTAGTTTCGTGATCTTCGGAAACTTTTGTCAAGCCTTTTAAAACCAATTGTTTGCCATCAATCTTAAAACCAGTGTTGTCAGCCTCTATTTCTATTAGATTGATTTCAATTTCAGAAGCGTTTTCCAACTCATCATTAGCCTTAACCTCATATTTGAGTTTTAACTCCTTATGAGGCATCAACTCGTTGATGGTTCTCTTTATCACTGATTCAAACAGCTCCAAAAATTTCACGGCAGGAGGCAACTCATTAGCCCACCAATAGGTAAGAACAGAGTTGAGGACTATTTCATGTTCGACAAAATCATCATATAATCTTGCACGAACTCCAACGGAACTGTCATCAACTACTTTAATCACCAATACTGGACTAACAGCCATCATATCACAGTTATTCTACTAATGCCTTAATTAAATCGCTAGCTCTTACAAGACCGACTAAATCACCTTCAACGCCGATGACCGGAATTTGTTCGATGTTTAAGGATTTCATTTTTTTAGCGCAGTCTGAAACTTTGGTTTTGGAGTTAGCCACTTCAACATTGCCCACTGCAACATCACATACTACTTTATCAGTGAATTTCAAATGATTTTTCTCAATGTATAAAACAGAAGTGCTGTCCCATGACCATTTATCTCCTTCAGTACCAACAGTGGAACTGTGTTCACTTCTTTCAGAGATAATTTCGATTTCAGAGATAAAATCAGTTTCTGTTAAAATTCCGGATAATTTAGCATCATCATCTAAAGCCAAAATGGATTTTAATCCGAATTGATTCATACTTTCAAAAGCTACATTTAATGGAGCTTTTTCCCAAGTGGTTGGAACAGTGGTAATCATATAATTTTCAACAGCATCATCAACAGTAATTTTAGTTAAAGCTTTAGATACCAAGTCAAATGAAGTGATGATTCCAACAAGTTCCCCATCATCATTTACAACAGGAACTCTTCTTACGTCGTTTTCAATCATCTTGCGAGCTGCATCAGTTACGTCATCTCCAGGATTGACAGTAACTAAATCTCTAGTCATCAACATTGCAATTTGTTCTTCATCAGGATTATTAATTAAATCAGAACGAGTTACTAGTCCTACTAAAATATCAGTATCTTCTTTAACAACAGGAAGCACTGCTTTGTTTTCCTTTCTCATTAAGTCTAAAACTTTTTCTCTGTTACCTGGAACAGAAACGCTTACTACATTTTTAGACATAGTTCTTTTAACTAACATAAAAACACCTTTATTAACAAATAAATATAAAATTTACAATACCTTAATGAATAACGAGCACTGCACATTTAGCCGAATTTACAACTTTATCTGCTACACTGCCCATAATAAATCTATCGAAACCGGATTTACCGGAACTACCTATTACTATTAAATCAACTTCTTCTTCTTTTGCCACTTCTAAAATACATTTAGCCGGAGACCCTTCTTTAACGATGTGATTGATTTTTAAATTATCTTCATTTAATTCATCGAATTCTTTAAGGTTCTCTTCTGATCTTTCTTTTAAGAGTTGATTTAACTGGTTTATTTCATCATCTAATGGAAGTCCGTTAACAAAATTATTTTCTGTGACACTCACAGCGACTATTTCAGCCCCAGTAACCTTGGCTAAAAACAAGGCATGTTTTTGAGCTTTTTTTGCAAATTCTGATCCATCGGTAGGGACCAATATTCTTTTATACATCATTAACATCTCCCATAATATATAGATTTATATCCATGATATTATACAATACATTTTTTATTAATGATATATAATATATTTTTCGTTTCGCAACGATTACATATATTAAGATGTGGGTCTTTAGAAAAAGATTTAAAAATAATTAATTCCGCAAAATCGCCCTCATTTATGTACGACTTTTGTACCACATTATTAATCTCATGACTGCAGACATTTGTTGTTGCCATCTGCAATAACATTGCAGGGTCAATGTAACTTTTATAATAAACTGACATCAATTTCAAGCTAAATTCCAACTCCCTAAGCATGTTCGGAGAGTTTAGCATGACATTATCACTTCCAATCAATGGACGGATGCCCAAGTTTAACATTTCATTTAGCTTGCATACCCCAACATTCAATGCTGCATTGGCCCTTGGACAAACGACAACATTTGAAGAGGAATTCTTAATCAAATCCAAATCATCATTTTTCGGATTTGTAACATGGACCAACTGAGAAAAGTTAGCGTCAACACCTTTTTCAATTTCGGTTTTGTTGCATTTTTCCAATGATTCAATTTGGTTTTTTTCGGATTCCGCTACATGAATTGAAGAAATCTTACCCTGCTTACTACATTCATCAACTATTAATCTGGCCACTTCATCTGTAATTTCACCAAACCCGCTTGGAGCTATTCCATCAGCAACCTTTAGAATTTTGCGAATAGCTGTTTTGACTTTTGACAAATCAGGATCATCGCCATAAAAGCTATCATCACGACCCAAAATAACTGGTTTGATTGGGATATCCCTGCTAGCTTCTTTTAGAAGTTTGATGCCATGAAGGCCACCTTCACGATAATCAATGAAATGAGTGGTTCCGGAGTTTACCATATCCCACATTGATGATATCATTGCCCCAATCATCTCATCATCCTCAGCATTTGCCAAAGCCTTATGTTTAACTCCATTAGGCGGCTTGACCATTTCACTTAATGACAAACCGTAACCCTCATCCTTAATAATTGAGTCGCCAATATGAATGTGGCCATTTATAAAAGAAGGACAAACAACAGCCCCATCAACATCGATAATCTTGCCTTCAGACAAATCCTTTCCGATTTCTATAATCCTGCCGTCATCAACGACAATGTTTTCCTTTGATGAAACCAAATTTTGACCTTTCAATATAATTCCATTTGCTATAGTAAACATTAATGGAAATTCTAATTTTTTTTATTTATAAAATTTATCCTAATCAATTAAATTTATTTAATCATAAAAGATAATATTAACTAAGTAATTTGCAACTTTTTTATAAAATATTCAAATCCCAACTTCATCGTTTCATAAGTAAAGGAGATGATTTACATTAACTCTCAAGAGATAAGATACTTCTACAGGAATATAGTAAAAACTGGCGATGTATATAGAGTTAAACATAATAATAAAGACTATGGAGAGTTCAGTAAATTATCAGATGCATTATATGAAAGGGATGCACTATTTTTTTGTAATTTTGATTATGACCTGCTTGTCGAATGCGATTTGGAAAACAAGTATGAAAATATGGAACTGCCACCGTTTCCTGAAAAAAGACCTAAAGGAAGAATAAAAGGAACAAAAATTAACAAAAAAGAAAGGGAAGGGGAAATCCTCTTTAATCACAAAAAAAGGAAATTCTACATCAAACGAATGGAGGATGTAATCGGCTATTACGATACGATGACCGAAGCGTTCTACTACAAAAAGCTTTTGATGGATAATGATTGGGATAAAAGTGTTTTAAAAACCAATATTAGCGAAAGGATTGAAGTCAATATTGTGATTGATCAAAATAAAGAATATAAAGTTCAGCTAAACTTCTGTCCTAAGTGTAAAAGCAGGTTAAAAATTGGCGTGGAAGAATGTCCTTCCTGCGGTATCAATATTGAAGAATACCTTTATAATAATTAAAAAAGGATAGAGAATATTTATTCTCCATCAACATATTCGTTTAAAGATTTAACATTGATTTCACTATTTTGCACAGCAGCAATCGCATTTAATGCTGCTCTTGCACCGGCCAATGTAGTTACGTAAGGTATGCCCAGTTCAATAGCCAATCTTCTGATGATATAACCATCTTTTGCAGATTGTTTACCCTCAGAAGTGTTAATTATTAAATCAATTTCTTTATTTAAGATTGCATCCCTAATATTAGGGGATCCTTGAGATACCTTTTTAATTATTTCGATATCATCTAAACCAGTGGCCTTACCGGTACCGTCAGTTGCGGCAATACTAAATCCTAAATTAGCTGCTTTTTCTGCAATAGGCCTGATTTTTTTCTTATCCAGTTCTTTAACTGTGATGAATACTTTACCTTCCTTAGGCAATTCCATGCCTGCTGAAAGCTGTGATTTGTAAAATGCCATTCCAAAGTTTTCATCAATACCTATACTTTCACCTGTGGATTTCATCTCAGGTCCCAATATAGTGTCTGATTCCGGTAATTTTAAGAATGGGAATACAGACTCTTTTACAGCCACGTGGCCTATATTGATTTCTTTAGTTAAATTAAAGTCTTTTAATTTAGCCCCTTGCATAATCCAGGTTGCAACCTTTGCAAGCGGCACACCGATAGCTTTACTTACGAATGGAACTGTCCTACTTGCCCTTGGGTTAGCTTCAATAATGTAGACCATTTCCTCATCAAGTTTAACTGCATATTGAATATTCATTAAACCTTTGACATCCAATTCCAAAGCCAGTTTGGTTGAATTTTCACGAATGGTATCCAAGATATGTGCCGGAATAGTCTGAGGAGGTATTACGCATGCAGAATCCCCTGAGTGAACACCGGCTTCTTCAATGTGTTCCATAATGCCTGCAATGAACACATCTTCACCATCACATAAAAGGTCAACATCAAGCTCAATGGCATCTTCCAAGAACTTATCAACCAAAATCGGATGGTCCGGTGATACTTTTACGGCCTCTTTCATATATTCTTCAAGCTCATTGACATCATAAACAATTTCCATTGCTCTTCCGCCGATAACATATGATGGACGTACAAGAACTGGGAAAGTAATCCTTTCTGCAATTTCACGGGCTTCCTCAAAGGAATTGGCTGTACCATATGGTGCTTGGTGAATGTGTAATTTTTCTAAAAGTTCTGCAAACAATTCCCTGTCTTCAACCCTATCGATACTTTCATATGGAGTTCCTAAAATCTTTACGCCTGCATTGGCTAAAGGAACAGCCAGGTTAATGGAGGTCTGACCACCGAATTGTACAATAACACCATCAGGCTTTTCCTGATCGATTACCCCCATTACATCCTCAAATGTCAATGGTTCAAAGAACAATTTATCTGAAATATCATAATCTGTACTTACTGTTTCAGGGTTGTTGTTGATTAAAATTGTTTCGATGCCGTCATCTTTTAGAGCTAATGAAGAGTGTACACAACAGTAATCAAATTCGATACCTTGACCAATCCTGATTGGGCCTGCACCAAGAATAACAACTTTTTTCTTAGTGGTGGATACAAGTTCATTGCCCGCATCATAGCTGCTGTAGTAATATGGAGTTTTAGCCTCAAACTCTGCAGCACAGGTATCTACCATTTTGTAAGATTGCTTGATATTGTATCTTGAAAGCAAGTTTCTAACATATTCTTCAGTTTGACCAGATAAATCTGCAAGTCTCTTATTGGAACAACCCAATTGTTTTGCTTTTCTTAAATATGCCTCATCATTTAATTTTTCAGCAGTCACATCGTTTTCGAACTCAACGATGTTTCTGATTTTGTATAAGAAGAAATTATCGATTTTGGTGATTTCCCTTATTTTATCGATATCCATTCCATCTTTAATAGCTGAGTAAATTTGGAAATAAATCAAATCAGTAGGATTTGCTAAATCTTCTTCAGTGTATTCAACATATTCAAATCCATCAAAGCCCATATCAAGAGACCTTAATGCCTTTTGGAATGCCTCTTCAAAGGTTCTTCCAATAGCCATTACCTCTCCTGTTGCTTTCATTTGAACTCCAACTTCACGGCCGATTCCTTTGAACTTATCGAATGGCCATCTTGGGATTTTGATTACAACATAATCGATAGCAGGCTCAAAAGAAGCGGGGGTCTCTTTGGTAATGTCGTTTTTGATTTCATCTAAGGTCAAGCCCAATGCAACTTTTGATGAAATCTTAGCGATTGGATATCCTGTCGCTTTGGATGCAAGTGCACTACTTCTGGATACACGAGGATTTACTTCAATTACCTTATATTCATCGGTTTCAGGATTTAATGCAAACTGAATGTTACATCCACCGCGAATACCCAATGCCCTGATAATCTTAATTGATGCATCACGCATCTTTTGAATGGTCTCATCGCATAAGCATTGAATAGGAGCAACAACAACACTGTCACCGGTGTGGATTCCCATCGGATCAATGTTTTCCATAGTACATACAATGATACAGGTGTCTTCCTTGTCCCTCATCACTTCAAATTCGATTTCTTTCCATCCAAGAACTGATTCGTCAATGAGCACCTGATTGATGAAACTCATATCCAATCCATGTTTTGCAATCTCAATTAATTCTTCTTCATTGTGAGCTATTCCCCCACCAGTTCCGCCTAATGTGAAAGCTGGCCTTACAATAACCGGATATCCAATATCCTTAACTGCTTCAAGCGCTTCATCAACACTTTCAACAGCCTGACACTTTGGAATTTCTTCTTCGATTTCTTCCATAAGATTAGCAAACAAGTCTCTGTCTTCTACATCCTTAATTGTTTGAACATCTGAACCTAAAACCTTGATTCCTTCAAGCAAACCTAAATCCCCAAGACCGGTTGCAATGTTTAATCCTGTTTGTCCGCCCATGGTTGGTAAAATAGCATCAATTTCTTCTTCTTTTATAATCTTTGCAACAATTTCAGGAGTTAACGGTTCGGTATAAACAGTATCTGCCATGCCTAAGTCTGTTTGAATTGTAGCAGGATTACTGTTAACAAGTACTGTTTCAATACCTTCCTCTCTTAGTGATTTACATGCTTGTGAACCGGAATAATCGAACTCTGCAGCTTGTCCGATTTGAATAGGTCCAGAACCAATAATTAATACTTTTTTAATATCCTTATCAACTGGCATAAATAATCCTCATTAAATTTTTTTAATAATCATCCATCATTTGATTAAACTCATCAAAAATACTTCTTGTATCATTTGGACCAGGACCCGCTTCAGGGTGGTATTGTATACAATGCAGAGGCAATTCCTTGTGAGAAATACCTTCCGGAGTTCCATCATTTAAATTAATTTGAGTTAGTACTAAATCTGTTTCTTTTAATGATTCTTTATCGATAGTAAATCCGTGATTCTGTGAAGTGATAAATACCCTGCCAGTATTCAAGTCTTTAACAGGTTGGTTTTCTCCACGGTGCCCGAATTTCATTTTATATGACCTTGCACCAAAAGATTTAGCAATCAACTGCTGACCCATACAAATTCCAAAAATTGGCAATCTGTTGGATAATTTCTTCATGGTTTCAATAGTTTCAGATACCCTATCAGGATTTCCAGGACCTGAAGTTATCATCAAACCGCTTGGAGAGTAATCTAAAACAGTTTTATAATCAGTATCATAAGGGAATAAAATCACGCCTATGTCCCTTTCTAAAAATGAGTTAATAATATTCCTCTTAACGCCACAATCAATTAAAGCAACTTTTTTATCAGCATCTTCATTGAACATCTTAATCTCTTTTGTAGATACCAACGGCACAACATCCTTATCCTCAATACTAGGTTGTGAACGTGCCATTTCAAGCAATTTATCATCATCAATATCTTCAGTTGTTATAGCTGCCTTAAGTGAACCTCGCTCACGAATTTTAAGTGTTAAATCACGAGTGTCAATCCCACTGATTCCAGGAGTCTTAAACTCTTTTAGGAATTCATCTAATGTTTTTTGAGGCCCGAAATTTGAAACATCTCGACAGACCTCACGACAAACAAAACCTTCAACCTGGACTTTATCAGATTGATACCACTTCTCGCTTACCCCATGATTTCCCTCTAAAGGGTAAGTGGACATTAAAATTTCTCCTTTAAAAGACGGATCTGTTAATGATTCTGTATAACCACCCATTCCTGTAGAAAAAACGAGTTCTCCTAATTTAGTGGTTTCATAACCAAAGGATTCTCCTTTTAAAATAGTTCCATCTTCCAAAGCCAATTTAGCTATTTTTACCATTTAATCACCATCATAAAAAAATTATAACTCTCTATCTTTAATATATATCATTTTACTATATTATTAAATTTTGTTTTTTGTTGAAATCTTTCAGAAAAAATTGAAAAATAAAGAAAGTAAATGAATATAATTTAAGAAATAGGAAGGCGAAAATATATACTAACCAAGAAAAGAGAGAATTAAAATATGGGCAATAATCTTGAGAAATTGGCTAAAAAGCATCTGAAAAACCAAAATGACTATAAAAGATTTAAAAAGCTAATCCATGAGACAAAAATCTATAACCCTCCAAAATCATTAACTGGAGAGTTGAGGCCTTATCAAAAAATTGGCTACTCATGGCTGGTTCAAAATATTAGATTTAAATTCGGAAGCATATTGGCCGATGACATGGGGCTTGGAAAAACAATACAGGTTCTCAGTGCAATCCTTTATCTAAAAGAAACCGGCAGATTGGAAAATGAATCAACATTAATTATTGTCCCTCCAACGTTAATATCCAACTGGGAAAATGAGATTAAAAAATTCACACCAGATTTAACCTACTTCATTTATCATGGATCCAGCAGGACTTTTCCCCTTGAAGATTATGACATCATTTTAACTTCATATGGTGTCGTTAGACTTGATTTGGACATGTTCATGGATAGGGTTTGGATGCTGTGCGTGATTGATGAAGCCCAAAACATTAAAAATCCGAATACCGAACAGACAAAAGCCATTAAAAGCGTTGATGCGCGAACCAAAATAGCCTTGACCGGAACCCCGATTGAAAATAGGCTGATGGATTACTGGTCGATATTTGACTTCACAAACAATGGGTACCTATCCACAAAAGATGACTTTAAAAGACAATATGTTGTCCCTATAGAGAAATTGGAAGATGAAGAAACTTTAGAGAACTTGAAAACAATAGCTAAACCGTTTGTTTTAAGACGCCTGAAAACTGATGAGGACATCAAAAAAGAATTGCCTGATAAATTCGTCAATGACATCTATTGCAGCCTAACCAAAAAGCAAATCAGATTATACAATGCAATTTTAGAGGAAATATTTTTCGATATAGAAAACTCAAAGGGAATTCAGAGAAAAGGAATAATCCTTAAAATATTGACTGCCCTAAAGCAAACCTGCAACCATCCTGCACAGTTTCTAGACATCAAAAACCCAAAGATTAGCGAATCTGGAAAGATGGAACTTCTAGTAGACATTTTAGAAAACATATTAAGCGTCAATGAAAAGGTGATAATCTTTACCCAATATGTGGAAATGGGCAAAATTATTCAAAAGCTAATCTCTAAGAAATTCAAGCGGGACGTGCTGTTTTTACACGGTTCACAGACACTAACTGAAAAAACAAGAGTTATTGACACTTTCCAGGAAGATGAAGATTATAAGATTTTGGTTGCAACACTCAAGACTGGCGGAACAGGGCTGAATCTGACTGCCGCCCGAAATGTCATCCACTATGACTTATGGTGGAATCCTGCTGTTGAAAACCAAGCAACAGATAGGGTGCACAGGATTGGACAGGAAAAAGATGTTATGGTTTATAGATTCATAACAAAAGGAACTCTTGAAGAAGCAATCGATGCAATAAGCAAGCGAAAAGTAGATTTGGCCGAAAAGGCAATAAGCAATGACGAGACGTTCCTTACTGAAATGAGCAATGAAGAATTGAAAGATGTATTGTCCTTAAGACTCTGAAAGATGATTTCAACAATCTATTCTATTTTTAGACTAAAGTTCAGACTTCTTGATGAATGTGTTAATGCGCCGATTGAAATAATGTCCACACCCAAATTGGCATAATCAAGAATGGTTTCTTCAGTAATACCGCCAGACACTTCAATCAATGAATTTTGACGAATATTTAATTCTTCAAGCTCATAGATGACATCCCTAACTTCATCGGGAGACATGTTGTCAAGCATTACGATATCCGCTCCATTTTCTACACATTGGATTGCATCCTCTAAAGTTTCCACTTCAATTTCTATTTTTTTAGAAAAACTTGCATTATCCTTTGCCTTTAAAAGAGCTTCCAGAGGTGTCCCGCAAGCGGCAATATGATTATCCTTAATCAATACCATATCATCCAAGCCGAATCTATGAGTGTCTGCACCCCCAACTTTTAGCGCATGCTTATCAAACTTTCCAATTGCAGGAGAGGTCTTGCGTGTTCCCGCAACTCTCACATCATAATCTTCAACTAAATTAACATAATAATCGGCAGCGCTGGCTACGCCGCTCATTCTCATCATCAAATTCAAGGCAGTCCTTTCAATAAGCAGAATTGTCCTTGCATCCCCTTTAATGGACAATAGAATATCCCCAGCAGAGATTCTGCTTCCTTCAGATATCCAAAATCTAACCTTAACACCATACTCTTCAAATAAATCACGAATAATATCGATACCGGATAGGATACCTTCATCTTTTGAAACAATATATGCGCTTACTTCCTTGCCTTTTTCAACCACGGCATCGGAAGTTACATCTCCAAAACCTTCATCTTCAGCCAACATATATTCAATAATCTTATCCAAAAAATCACCTAAAATTTAATAATTAATTAAAATATATATCTATTTTATAATATAAAATAGTGATTATATGGAAATAATATTTTTAGGAACATCATCTGCAGTTCACTCAAAAGAGAGAAATCATCCTTCAATTGCACTTAAGGCATTTGGCGAAGTGATGCTTTTTGATTGTGGGGAAGGAACTCAAAAACAGATGTTATTTACTAAAGTAAGCCCTATGAAGATATCTAAAATATTTATCACCCATTTTCATGGAGATCATATTTTAGGACTTCCAGGATTATTGCAGTCATTAGGATTAAATGGGCGAGAAGAAAAACTAACAATTTACGGCCCTAAAGGATTGGAAAAAATTAAAGAAGCTATTTACAGCCTAGGCTATTGTAAAATTGAGTTTCCAATTGATTTCATCGAAATAGATTCCGGAATTGTAGAAGAGAACGATGAATATGTTATAAGAGCACAATTGGTAAGACATAATGTTCCTAATTTAGCCTATTCTATTGAAGAGAAGAAAAAACCAAGATTTTTACGCCAAAAAGCTATTGAACTTGGAGTTCCGGTTGGTCCTGCATTCGGAAAACTTCATAATGGAGAGGAAGTTGAAGTTGATGGCAAAATTATTAAACCAGAACAGGTATTGGGCGAACCTAGAAAAGGGATAAAAATCACATATTCAGGAGATTCAAGACCTTGTGAAGAGATGATTGAATTTGCAAAAGACAGTGCTGTGTTAATCCATGAATCCACATTTACAACTGAAGAGACATCAAATGCAGAGGAACATGCTCACTCGACATCCGCTGATGCGGCATATATCGCCAAACAATCAAATAGCAAAATGTTGATATTAACCCATATAAGCACAAGATATGGTGAAAATTATTCCAAAATAATTTTAAAGGAAGCTAAAGAGATTTTTGAGAATACAAAATTAGCCCATGATTTATGGAGCTTTGAAGTTTAGATGATAACATGTATATTCAAACGCCAATGGATGCTACAACAACGTTCATTTATATATTGATTGTAATTATAGCCACTACAATCATAATAAGAACAATAGCTTTTCTTATGAATAAAATGAAAAGATTCAATAAAAATATGACCGCAGTATATCTTATAAGCGACATAATTACTTATGCCATTTATTTTATAGCATTGATGATCATTTTACAATTGTTTGGAATCAATCTTGCAGGAACTCTATTGAGTTTGGGTATTGTCGGTATTGCCGTGAGTTTTGCAGCCAAAGACATTATTTCAAATTTGTTTTCAGGAATAATTCTGATTCTTGGAAAAAGCATCAAGGTTGGCGATACCATTGAAGTTAATGGTAAAAAAGGGTATGTGGAGCGCATTACACTTAGATCAACAATCATGGTTGATGATTTAGGAGTTAAAAACCATGTCCCCAACTCAACATTGACTAACGATTATTACCTCCAATTCAAACCCCCTGAAAAATATAGGGTGGACATTATTGTAGGATTGCCTTTAAATGTAGACATCGAGAGATTTAGTGAAAAAATTATTCAAAAAATAAGCAATTATAATGGTTTAGCTAAAAACCCTAAGCCACAAGTCTTTTCAAAAGAAATCAAATTTGAAGAAAGCCGAGTGAAAGTGTCTTTTTGGGTAAAAGATTTAAAGGATAAAGACAAATATAAATTAAAAATCAGTAACGATATTAGAAAATGCATGAAAAACGTGGGTGAGAATGATGAGTAGTTCAATCCAAGAAGAAATTTTAAAGTTAAAAGAAGAAAAAAATGCAATAATACTTGCGCACAATTATCAACCTAAAGAAATTCAAGAAATTGCTGATTTTCTTGGAGATTCCTTAGAATTATGTATCAAAGCCTCTGAAATTGAAGATAAAGATTTAGTTATCTTTTGCGGTGTTGATTTCATGGCAGAAACTGCTTTTATTCTAAATCCTGATAAAAAAATTGTAATACCAACATTAGAAGCGGAATGCCCTATGGCACACATGTTGCCAGAAGAAGAATTATTAAAAGCTAAAGAAGAACATCCTGATGCCGGAGTGATTCTTTATGTAAATAGTATTGCAGAATCAAAACAACATGCAGACACATTATGTACTTCATCCAATGCCGTGAAAGTTACTGAAAGTTTGCCTCATGATAAAATATTATTCGGACCTGACAAAAACTTGGGAACCCATGTGGCTGCAAAACTTGATAAAGAAATCATTCCAGTTCCAAAAGACGGCCACTGTTATGTTCACAGGCTGTTCCACATTGAAGACGTTGAACTTAAACGGGAACAGTATCCGAATGCTGAAATCATTTGCCATCCTGAATGTGACATCAAAGTTCAAAATGCATGTGACAAAGTGATGTCAACTGGCGGAATGCTGAGATATATTACTGAAAGCGACAAAGAAGAATTTGTCATTGGAACCGAAATCGATATGATTACTCGAATCAATTCAGAAGCTCCTGGAAAAAAATTATATCCTCTGCTTGAGGGCGCTATTTGTGAAACAATGAAACTTCATACACTTGAAAAGGTTAGAGATTCTCTATTGAATGAAGAACCGCAAGTAACCCTTCCAAAAGATGTTGCAGACAAATCAAGAAAAGCAGTTGAACATATGCTTAATGCATCAAAATAGCTAGTTAAACTAGCTATAAACTTTTTTTTATTCACTGAATTGTTTTAAAAATGAGATTATTTCGAATCCCATTTCGGAATAGTCTTCATCCTCATAATACTTCTCGCTTTTAGAATCGAAAATTAAAACCTTTGAATCTTCTATCAAATCCCCTAAAGGAGCGCAGTCCTTTTTGGGGTTGAAAAATAAATACCCTTCAAGACCCAAAATTAATGATTTTGCATTAATATTATGCAGCTTATCTTCAACATCATAATTTAACATGCAATCATTTCTGAATTTGAAATCATGAATGTCCATGAATAAACCATCTTCAACATAACCCTCCATTAATGCATCTATTTCATCATTCGATGCATTTTCTAAAATAGATTCAGGAAAATATCCTGCAAATAACAATCTGAAAATAGGAATGGACAGCATGGAAAATGAAGAGCTATACTCATCCGAATAAAAATCATCAGATGCCTCTATTATGCTTTCAGCACATTTTACAAAAATATAACGATAGGAATATGTTTTAAAAGAAGAATTTACAACAATTATGAAATCCATATCATCAGGATATTCGCAAGCCCATGTAAATACTTCAAATCCACCAAATCCTTCTCCAATCAATCCCTGAATATTTTTAATATTAAATTTTTCGGCTAAAAATTGCCTTTTAAAATTTACGCGATCTTTAAAGGTATACTGTGGAAAATTATATTTCAAACCGGTAGACGATGGAGAGCAAGACCCAGGCACTCCTAACGAAAAAATCCTGATAAAGAAATAGTCATTTCTATCAAAATCATGGTTTTTGATTAAATTGTGATATTGGGCTAAAATAGAACGGCCACCAAAGATATTAGGGCAATAGACAATTGCATTCACGATATTTCCATCTTCATCATATTTTGGGATTCCGCTGGTGCCGTATTCAACATTAACATCTTCGAGAACCCTGCCGGATTCAAATTCAAAGGAATCCATAACATAATTGCCGTTTTCAATATTGAATTTCTGATAAATAATATCACAACCGAACAAAATGCATTATAGAAATTAACACGAAACTGATTTTACAGCGCATTATTATTTAAAATCTTTCATAAATTCATAAAAATCATCCATTAAAAATGAATAATCTTCATAACCACTGTGATCCTTTTTTGACTCGAACAAGATGACTTTTGAATCTTCAATCAAATCCTCCAAAGGAAGCACATCATATTTTGGAGAGTAATACAAATCATCAGCTGAAGAAAGAATTAATGTCTTTGCTTTTATGTTCTTTAGCTTATCTTCCACATCATAATCTTGGATGCAATCATTTCTAAATTTAAAATCATAGATGTCTGTAAATAAACCTTCATCCACAAAATCATCCATCAAAACATCAATCTCATCATTAGACATTTCCTGAAAAATTTGTTTTGAAACATGGTTTGAATATAGCAGCCTATAAATTGAAACCATCACGCGAGATAATGTTTCACTATAAATTTCATCATAAAAAGCATCATTAGACTCAATAATGCTGGCTACAGCTTTTGAAATAACATAACGGAAACCGCTGGTTTTAAAAGAGCTGTTGCATATTATCAAAAAATCCATCTCATCGGGGTATTCGCAAGCCCAAGTGAAAATTTCATATCCTCCCAAGCCTCGACCGGCGATTCCATGAACCCTATCCATGTTGAATTTATCTTTTAAGAATTGCCTTTTAAAATTAACCCTATCTTTAATAGTGTATTCTGGAAAAGAATGTTTTAGCCCTGTTGTTGATGGGCTGCAAGAATCCGGAAAACCTAAAGTAGTAATTGAAATGAAACAGTACTCCTTTTGGTCAAACGGTTCCCCTTTGCCAGCAATCTGGTATTCATCTAAAAAGGAGGAATAGTTCCCATTGAATTTATGGCAATAGATAATTGCATTTATAATTCTGCCTTCATCGTCATATTTTGGAGTACCATAAATAGAATACTCCACTTCAACGTTTTCAAGGACTTTACCACTTTCAAAAGCAAATTCATCTAAAATATGTTTGCCATATCCTAAAATGGAGTCATTTCCACTTAACATAATTTTACCTCGTAATTATGATTATCTAAACCAAAACATATAAAATTACCTAAATTGTAAAAAATAGTATACATTACTTTAAAAAATCACATGTCCTCTAAAAAACTAGACAAGAACAGATTCATTTCAATTTCTTCACGAGCAATGAAATCATCCAACCTGAATTGTGCAGTATCACTCTGGAAAGGATATAATTCATCATCAAAACACATTTTCAATCTGAAAACATCCCCCTCGATGTTTGTCTCTTCATCCAGATTATCATTCAAATAAGTCATTTGACTTAAAGACAATCCCGATGCCTCATATTCAATGTAATTTCTATCGCCACTGTTTCCATAATCAATTATCTTAACAATCATCGAAATCACTTAAGAAATCTTTTAATTCATAAGAAATGTTTTCAAGTTCATTAAAGCACAAATGCCCCAATTCAGAATCCATAACTATCAATTCAGAATCCTTAATCATTTTAGACATTGGAATAGCATCCAGTTCTGGAGGAAAGTGAGGATCTTGTTTGCATGCAATGATTAAAACCTTGGAGTTGATTTTATCCAAATCAGCCTCGACATCATAGTTCATGCTCGCCTCATTGCAATATTTCAAATCATAGATGTCTGTTTCTATCATTTCATTTCCAAACTCTTCAAAGTCCATGGCCAATTCATCATTGGATTTTGCCCGCAAAGCTTCTTTTGAAAGGCCAAAATTAAATTCAGCAAGACAAGCCATCCTTAAAGTTCTGATTAAAGAATAAGTAGCCTCACCTTTAGCATAATCCGGATCAGATGTAATAATCTCATCAACAAATTTTGACAAAATGTAATCATGGCCTGCAACTTTAAAACTGCTAACTCCACAAATGATAAAATCTTGAAAATCAGGATACTCAATGGCCTGAGTTAATCCAACAAAACCACCCATGGAGTTGCCAATCAACCCTAAAACATGGAGGATATTGAATTTTTCTTTAAGAAACTGCTTTTGGAAATTAACGACATCCAAAATAGAATATTTGGGGAATTTATTCTTTAAACCGGTTGATGAAGGAGAACAAGACCCTGATGATCCCAGTGCAGTCATGCTTATAAAAAAGTATTTATCCTTATCGAAAGGACAATCTTCAAAAGTCAAAGGCAATATCTTGTTTATTCCTGAAAAAGAACCTAAAGAACCATGACAATAAACAATCGCATTATCGATTAATCCATTTTCATCATATTTAGGAGTTCCATAAGTCATATATTCAACTTTAACATCATCTAAGATATTCCCATTTTGAAATTCAAATGACTCCATTATAAAATGCTCTTTTCTGTTTTCAAAAAACTCCTCATCAAAAATATAAATTCCTCCTAAAGCTAGTTAATTATCTAAAAAACAAAATATTTAAATTAAACTAGACAATGTTATTGTGATGAAATATAAAATTTTAGAAAAACCAAGTTGTGAAGATGCATATGATTTAGTTCACGAGGCCTTAAGAAAAAGAGCGACAATACTGATTTTTGCTTGCTGTAAAGTTAATTATGAAGGCCGTGCATTAAGTGAACTTAACTGGGGAGAACGTATAATTATGATAAAACCCGATGGAGCTTTTTTAATCCATCAAGAAAAGAAAGTCGAACCGGTAAACTGGCAACCGCCAAAATCCAAGACAAGAACCTACATCAAAAATGAAAATCTCTTTTTAGAAAGCCATAGAAGAACACCAAAAGAGCTATTGACAGTTGAAATAAGACAAATCCAATTTATCAATTATGCCAACATCGAAGATTTTGAAGAACTTGAACAGGCGGGATACGAAAAGGATATGGGGGACATGATAATGGACAAGCCTCATATGATTGAAGAAGGTTTCACACCAACTGCAAGAGAATACAGTGTAGAACATGGCTTTATTGACATATTAGGTAAAGATAACGACAACAACCTGATGATATTGGAACTTAAAGCACGTAAAGCAGGAGTTAGTGCAGTTAAACAACTTAAGCGATACCTTCAAGATTTTGAAAACACAGATGACGATTATCTAAAAGAGTGCAAAGCTCAAAAGAAAAGAATCAGAGGACTTCTTGTTGCCCCATCAATAATGGACGACGCACAGGAAATGATTGAAGAGGAAGGAATTGAGTTTGTATCCATCGAACCCCCTCGTGAGTTAAAAAGAGATAAAAAAGTTACATTAGATGCATTCTAATTCAATGCATCCTCAATTTTTTTAAGTTCCATGGCATGGAATTTTTCAGTGAATTCATTTGCAGGAGTTGCAGTTGTTACATGGCACTCCTTTTGCAACTTATATATTAGATATTCATCATTATCAAGAGAAATGGAATCATCCTCATCCAACAGCTCCAAGTCATCCAATTCGGAGTTTATATTCTCATATTCTTCTTTTTCAAGTGCAATGATATCATCAATTTCCATTTCTAGAATTTTAGGATTTAATTGTGTTGCAATAGCCACGAATCCATTTACTGTTTTATCTGAAAGAGCGAATTCTGATTTTCTAATTTCATCCATGGATAATTTAATATGGTGCACAGTGTTTTTTGTTACAGGAATTTCACTAGACAAACCAATCTGATTTATTTCATAGTCGTGTTTCCAGTCCCCAATTTTATAAATTGCATAATTTATATCATCAACATTAATCATTTCATCACTAACCATGATATCACGTAATATAAATATATTTTTATAAAATAAAAACATTATTATAAATATACATATTATAAATGTAAATTTCAATGGAGGTTAAGCTGTGAAAAAATGTCCTGAATGTGGGAATCCTAGTTACGATGGAGCTCCTGTTTGCGGAAACTGTGGATATAAATTCCCAAAACCAAAAATGAAAGTCCATAGGGAAGAAAGTATCTTCGAAGGAAAACAAAAAGAAAAACCAAAAGAGAAAAAAACTTCCAATGACGATAGCGTAATAGAAATTATTAAACAAAAAAAACTGATTATTGGAACAATTTTACTTATAACTTTTATTGTGATTTGTGGAATTATCATCACTGCACCAAATAACAATACCGGTTCTACAATCCAGACTGGTGATTTGATGGAATATGATGCTGGTGATTTTGCATTCAAATATCCTAAAAGTTGGGAACCTGTAAATTTAACCGATCCAGACCATGATACAGCCATATTCTTCAAAAATGAAAACAATACCATTATTGAACATTATAATATAAGCAGCAGCGCCAGTTCTCTTAAAGAAATAAATCAAGATAGAATTGCTCACGCTTTAGCTAGTGGAGATGCCGTCGAGCTTTTAGAAACAATAACATTAGATGGCAGAAATGCATCAAACATCATTCTAGAAAATGCTGACGGAAACTACACAAGATATGTTTCAATGTTCACTGATGGCAAGCTATATGTTTTCAAGGTTACTGGAGACTCTATTAATGCAATTACATCAGACAGCATTAATGATGTGATAAATACCGCAGATATTAAATAAGTATGATTCATTTCATACTTCCTATTTTTATTTTAGTGTTAATATGACTACAATTAAACTTGCTCTTTGTCAAATGGATGTTATCGACAACAAAGAGGAAAATTTAAAAAAAGCTAGCTCAATGATAGCTCAAAGTGTAGAGGAAAATGCTGATTTTATTATTCTACCTGAAATGTTTAACTGTCCCTATTCTAATGACAAATTTATAGAATATCAGGAAGAGGAAAAAGACAGCCCCACATTAAATCGAATCTCATCACTAGCTAGAAAAAACAATGTTTACATCCTAGCAGGATCAATTCCTGAAAAAGAAAACGATAATCTGTTTAACACTTCATATCTTTTTGACAGAAAGGGCGAAATAATAGCCAAACACAGGAAAATGCATCTTTTCGATATTGATGTTAAAGATAGAATAACATTCAAGGAATCGGATGTGTTGACTGCAGGAGATGATTTTACAATAGCCGACACTGAATTTGGAAAAATCGGCATTGGAATTTGCTATGATATCCGTTTTCCAGAATTGGCAAGAATAATGGTGGAAAACAATGCTTTGGCATTATTCTACCCTGGAGCATTTAACATGACAACCGGCCCCGCTCATTGGGAGCTATTGTTTAGGGCTCGGGCATTGGACAACCAAGTATTCTGCATTGGTGTTGCACCTGCATTAAATGAAGACGCCAGCTATCATAGCTACGGCCATTCAATTATCACAAATCCCTGGGGCGAAGTGCTTGCCCAAGCTGGGCTAAAAGAAGAAATAATTATCTCTGAAATTGATCTTGATGAAATAAAAAAAATAAGAGAAGAGCTTCCTCTTTTAAAAAATAAAAGAGAAGACCTCTATGAAGTTGCTAAAAAATAACTATTTTAATTTAGCCAACCTTTTTTCGAAGTAAGCTAGTTTTTTATCATTGCCTTTAAAGACTTCGATTGCAGTTTCTATGACTCTAACCTCATTGTCATAGTCATTGGCTTTTCTGTAAAGAACGCATAATCTTTTATATGGAGCATCTTTAGTTTGTTTTGCTTCAACATATCGTTCATATTCTTTTATGGCTTTTTGAGGATTGGTCTTTTCCATTTCTTTAATTGTGCTCATAGGAATGACTTTTACAATAGATTCCCCTGAAGCCTTAGCTTTCTGTCTTTTTTGGGCCTTTTTGATTGCCTTATTGCAAGATTTTTTAAAGTCCTTATCATCTTCACTTTTTCTTGCTTCTTTAATTAGGCCTATTGCCTCATCAGTTGCAAGATCGCCCAATGCCTGAATTGCGGCTAATTTCACACCCCAATCCTCATCTTCAAGACATTTAGCAATGGTTTCTAATTCCTCATTGGCCTGAAGTTCGCCAAGGGAACGTACAGCAACCTTTCTAACACCAAAATCCTCATCGTCTGTTGCTTCAACAAAATATGGAATGACTCTTTTGTCTTCGGTTTCTTTAAGTGCAAATGCTAAAAACCTTTTATCTTTACCTTCAGCATTTTCAAACTCTTCAATCAATTTATCGACAGCCACATCACCCATGCTTCCTAAAATTTCCGCTGCCTTGAATCTGACTTGTGCATTCTCATCAGTGGTGGCTTTTATTAAAGGTTCGATAGCTGTTTCATCAGTAATTCCAACCAATGATTCGATAGCTTCCTTTCTAACTTTAACGTCATCACTTGATAAATTGTTAATAGCATCCTGAAAATTTAAATTTGACATAGTAATAGTTAGATTTAAAGTGATATATAAAATTTTAAAAAAAAAGTAAAAAAATAAGAGAATAATCTCTTATTTAAATTGCAGTCCATCCGCCGTCAATACAGATTAATTGACCGGTACAGAAACTTGATGCGTCAGATGCAAGGTATATTGCAATACCATCCAATTCACCAGGTTGGCCTAAACGGCCGGCAGGACAATATGCTGCAATAAGATCCATGAATCCATCCATTTCAATTGAATCCACGGTTAATTCTGTTTCAAATACAGCAGGGCCGATTGCATTTACGGTAATGTTGTATTTAGCCCATTCAACAGCCAAGTTTTTAGTTAAGTTCATTACTCCACCTTTAGCTGAGGAATATGCACTAATACCTCCTCCAGGGAATATTACTCTTGAGTGGATTGAACCAATGTTAATGATTTTACCGTATTCCTGTTCAATCATGATTTCTCCGACAGCTTTACACATGTAGTATACACCGCTCAAGTCAATGTGAATGTGCCTTTCCCATTCTTCATTGCTTTGGTCGGTAACCATTTTGTTGTTTCCCATACCTGCTGCGTTAACCAAAATATCGATTCTGCCATATGCGTCCATGACTTTTGCAACTGCTGCAGTGATACTGTCGTAGTCACCAACATCACAAACTGCATACATTACTTCAGTTCCGAATTCTTTTTCAATATCAGCAACGTTTTCTTGGAGTCTTTCTTCTCTTCTTGCAAATAATGCTAATTTTGCACCTTGGCTTGCATATGCTTGAGCAATTTGCCAACCGAGTCCAGAAGAAGCACCAGTGATTACTGCTACTTTATCTTTTATATCAAAATAGTTTTTCATGTTATTATACCACCTAAGGCATAAAGCCTATGATTAAATATATGAAGAAGTATACTATTTAACTATTATTATATGATTTTCTAACGAATATCCAAAAATTTTAAAAATATTAAAATATAATCCAAAAATTGAACTAAAATGCTTAAAAAACTTATAGAAACTTTTCAAACTGTACAATAATATAATGCAAAATTTATACTTAAAAAATAAAAGACATGAGAATAAATAAAATAATAAAATAACTTAACAATCTTATAAAAATGTGTGATGAAAATGATTGAAGAACAAACCAAAAGCTATTCTAAAAAACAAATTTTCAAAACCCTGCACCCTTGGGTAAGACAATGGTTTGATTCGCAATTCAATGAATTCACACCTGCACAGAAAAAATCTCTCATTGACATCCACAAGAAAAATAATATCCTCATCTCTTCACCTACAGGTTCCGGTAAAACGTTGACTGCTTTTTTATCAATTATCAGTGAGCTTACAACTCTTGCAGAAAAAAATAAACTAGAAGACAAGGTTTACTGCATTTACATTTCGCCACTGAAAGCGTTGGATAACGATATTGAAAAGAATCTGGAAGAGCCCTTAAAAGGAATAGAAGAAATTGCAGGACGTGATTTGGGAATTAGAAAGGCCGTGAGAACAGGTGACACATCCCAATATCAAAGACAGAAAATGCTTAAAAAACCACCGCACATCCTGATTACAACACCCGAAACGTTATCAATATTGCTTGTAGCGCCGAAATTCAGAGAAAAATTGAGCGGCGTCAAATATGTCATTATAGATGAAATACACTCCTTGGCAGAAAATAAGAGGGGAGTTCATTTAAGCCTATCACTTGAAAGATTGCAACACCTAATCGGACATTATACAAGAATTGGGCTTTCAGCAACTGTCAGCCCCATTGAAGAGATTGCCAAATTTCTGGTGGGATACGAATATGGCGTTGGGCGAAACTGTAAAATAGTTAACATAAATTACCTAAAGGAGCTGGATATGGAAGTGATGTGTCCTGTAAGCGATATTGTACTGGCCGATGAGGAAGATACAAAATTGGGGATGTATGACCTGCTGGACGATTTGATTTTTGAAAACAAGACAACACTGATATTTACCAATACGCGCAGCGGGACAGAACGCTTTGTTTATAACCTAAAGAAGATGTACCCTACGCATTACAATGATGAAAACATAATGGCGCATCATTCATCCTTATCAAAGGAAGTCAGGCTAGAAACCGAAAACAAGCTAAAAGAAGGAAAATTGAAAGCTGTCGTGTCCTCCACATCATTAGAGCTTGGAATTGATATAGGATACATTGATTTGGTTGTCCTGATAAACTCTCCAAAATCCGTTGCAAGAGCGCTTCAGAGAATTGGAAGAAGCGGACACAAGCTACATCAAAAATCAAAAGGAAGGATAATTGTAACTGACCGTGACGATTTAGTTGAATGTTCTGTTTTGCTTAAAAATGCAAAAGAAGGAAAGATAGATAAAATATCAATACCTACAAACTGTTTAGACGTTCTTGCACAACATATTTACGGAATGAGCATTGAGAACCCATGGGACATTGATTACGCTTATGACGTTATTCGAAAAAGCTATTGCTATAAAGACCTCACAAGGGACGATTATGAAGATGTCTTAAGTTATATGGCTGGAGAATATCCTGAACTTGAAGAAAGATATGTTTATGCAAAAATCTGGATTGATTATAAAGAAAACACTTTTGGAAAACGAGGAAAACTAGCCAGAATGCTTTATTCAACAAACATTGGGACAATACCTGATTCATCAGGCGTTTTAGTTAAATGCGATGGAGAAACTGTTGGAAAAATAGAAGAGACATTTATGGAAAGGTTAAAAAAAGGAGATACATTCGTTTTAGGAGGTAGAACCTACAGATTTAATTACGGGAAAGGAATGACCATCAATGTAACTCCCGCAAGCGGACCTCCAACAATACCATCTTGGTTTTCACAACAATTACCCCTTGCTTTCGACCTTGCAATGGATATTCAACGATTTAGAGCCCACATGGATGTAAAATTCAGATACAGAAGAAGCAAGGAAGAAATAATGGAATTCATTCATGAATACTTATATGTCGATGAATTCGCTGCAAATTCAATTTATGAATATTTTGTAGAGCAATTCAAATATGCCCAGATCCCAAGCACTCAGAAACTGTTAATAGAATATTATAAAGGATTTGGAGATAGGCGATTTGTAATATTCCATTCATTATTTGGAAGGAAAGTTAATGATGCCCTTTCTCGTGCTGTTGCATATATTGTTGCTCAAAGATACAACATTAACGTAACGATTTCCATATCAGATAATGGATTTTATTTAAGTTCAGATGGTAAAATTGGAGGCTTAGAATCTTTTAAAGAATTGAACCCAGAGAATTTTGAAATAATCTTAACAAAAGCATTGAACAAAACAGAAACATTGGCTTCAAGATTTAGACATTGCGCAGGGCGATCTTTAATGACCCTCCGGAAATACAAAGGAGAATCCAAATCCGTTGGTCGCCAACAAGTGCGAGGAAAAATATTGCTTAAATTCGTGCAGGACATGGATGATGACTTTTCAATACTAAAAGAAGCTAGAAGAGAAGCTCTTGAAGATTATATGGATATTAAAAATGCGTTGAAAGTGATTGAAATGGTTTCATCTGAAGAAATGGAAATAAAAACTATCAACACTGTAATACCTAGTCCATTTGCATTTAATTTAGTTTCACAGGGATATTTAGATGTGCTAAATCAAAATGATAAAGGAGAATTTACAAAAAGAATGCACCAGGCAATACTTGACCAAATCAAAGACAAACTAAAAGACATATATTAACCAAAAATAAATATATTTAATAATAATACAAACATAAGTATAAAAGGTGATTATTATGACTAAACGAAAAGCAGTTTTTATTGGTTTCATATTAGTTGTAATCATAGAATCATTTTTTGCACATTATGACTTTATAGGCCTATTAATTGCAGGATTTATTACTGGATATATTGCCCATGACGGTATATTAAATGGCTTTTGGAATGGTGCAGTTGCAGGAGCAATGGGCGCAATCGTTTGTGCAATACTATTCCTACTACTTGTAATCTTTGGAGGCAGTCTAATCGACATATTCGGAGGCCTTACCGGATTTACAGTCACAGGGATTGAAAGCATATTTGTGATAATAGGCCAGTTAATTTACTTTGCAATAGTTATGGGAATAACTGGAGCTGTTGGAGGGGCAATAGCTTCTAGAGATTAAATTTTGGAGATAGAACATGAAATTATTTGATTTTGTGAATTTTAAAGCATTAGTATTTGGAGCGGCAATAGCGGGAGCATTTGTAATATTTGGATCATTATATTGGGATTGGTTTTATCCATTTGCAGCTATCGGACTTTTATATGCTGGATATGGCCAAAAAAATATGAAAATTGCAACAGTTATGGGTACAATGGCATCGACCGTGCTTGTAATATTGGCATTAGAAGGGTATTTCGGAGAAGTTACCGGATTTATGGCAACTGAAACTGGAATACTTGTTATGTCAATAAGTATTCTCCTTGTCGGAGCGCTTGTTGGTTTTACTGGTGGATTAGTTAAAAGAAACAAAATAAAAGCAAGAGAAGAATACGAAAAACAGCAAAAAACTGGTAAAAATAAAAAAAATAAAAAAGCCAAAAGCTCAAAAAATATAAAAAAATAAAACAGTTGCAAAAAAAAATTTTAAAAAATAATAACAAGAATCATGTTATTATTTTTTCTAATTCATCTCTTTCTATACCATTTTTAATTTCAAGTGCAATTCTTCTACCCATACTCATTGGTTTGCCATAAGTTAAGTAGGAGTAAGGAGAACCATCCATGAATGTGTTTGTACCACCGTCAGTTCTTGCACTGATTTCAAAACAAATTACTTCCAGATTATCGTTTACTAAAGTTTGCATACAGAATGGTCCGTTTAATCCAGGAGCAACTAATTTTTTAGCACTTTCTGTTAATTTATCAGCAATATCGAATACCTGTGGGAGTAAAGATTCACGAATTACAGCAGGGTGATTACCAGTGACAACATAAGACGGGCTTAAATCAATGTCTAATTGATCTTTAGCAGGCATTCTTACAAATCCATCAATACTGGATTCATATCTTGTGTCCATACCCATTAATTCAACCTTATCGTCAAGTGCAGAGTAGAAATAGTGTATACAATAGTTACAACCAGAAACATATTCTTCAATGTGTGCTGCTTCCACATCACTGTCGTCTAACCATCCACGTGCTTTCATGGCTTCGATTTTCGCATCGAATTCATCAGTAGATGATGCTACAAAGTAACCTCTTCCACCTCTTGCACCAGGGAACTTGACCATTACCGGCCTGTCAATTTCTGAAGGATCATTGTATTTGAATGGTATCCTTACATCCCCTTCCACAAGAAGCGCTCTTTCTTTATCTCTTTCAGCTTCCCATCTAAGTACATCCCTGTTACCGAACATCGGAACATTGAATTTGTCTTCAACGTTATCGAGTCCAGCATATGCAACAAAAGACCCGTGAGGAACAACGATTGCATTCATGTCTCTAAGTTGTTGTTGAACATCCTCGTTAACAATGTCCTTAAATTCATCAACGATAATGTATTCATCGGCTACGCCAAAACGTTGATAAGGGACCTCACGACCTTTTTCACAAACAATAGCTGTTCTAAACCCTTCTTCTTTAGCACCTTGTAAAATATGTAAAGAAGTGTGACTTCCGAGAGTGGCTATTGTGATTTCATTTTTATCATATTTAGCCAAAATATCCAAAATGTCTTCCTTTTTAACTTCTCCCATTATATCTTCTCCTAAAAGAATGATAATATTATATATATTTTTTGAATTTATAATAGTTTTTATTTGAATTTCAATTAAAAGTTAAAATTAAAAATGATAATGACAAATATTAAAATGAATCACAAAGGAAAAGATGAAAATGTTAATCGGTTTAATTTCAGACACACATATTCCGGATAGAGCGAAACAATTACCTCTAAATGTACTTGATGCATTTAAGGATGTTGATTTAATATTGCATGCTGGGGATTTGACTTCAACTGATGTTATTGACCAACTAGAACAAATTGCTCCAGTAATGGCAGTTCAAGGAAATATGGATAGAGTTAATGGCATTGACTTGCCTAAAGCCAAAGTACTTGAGGCTGAAGGGTTGAAAATTGGGCTTGTCCACGGAGAAGTCTATCCAAGAGCGGATACACAACAATTAGTGTATTTAGCCAAACAGCTTGATGCAGATATTTTAGTCAGCGGCCATTCACATCAACCCAAAATAGAAAAAATAGACGGAGTGTTATTGATTAATCCGGGAAGCCCTATTGTACCAAGACTTGCGGACAGGACTGTGATGCTTCTTGAAATAGACAATATGGAAGTTGATGTGGAAATCGTTAAAATTGGCTCACCAGTATGTAGCGCACTTGATTTTGACCAATACAAGAGGGATTGAAATGGGAAGCAAATGGCAAATGGAAAAACACAAAGACCCCTATTACAAAAAAGCTAAAAAAGAGGATTATCGTTCAAGAGCATCATATAAACTCAAGCAACTTGATAAAAAATTCAAAATAATCAAACAGGGAAATACCGTTGTGGACCTTGGAGCTGCTCCCGGAGGCTGGTCACAGGTAGCTTTAGAGAAAGTAGGTGAAGAAGGAATTGTCGTTGGAGTCGATTTGAATAGATTCAAAAAATTCCATGAAGAAAATTATTATGGAATTAGAGGGGATTTCACAACACCGGAAGTGCAGGAAAAAATCATGGACATCATTGGCGGAAAAGCAAAGGTAGTAATGTCAGATGCCTCACCGTCCCTTTGCGGTATCAAAAACATTGACCAATTGAGATCCATTGATTTAATAAATGTAGTGATTGAAATAGCTGAAAACATCTTAGAAGAAAAGGGAAATTTAGTCATGAAAGTATTCCAGGGCCCCGAATACAAACCGATGCTGGACTCTCTTAAAGGAAAATTCAGACAAGTGAAAACAACAAAACCGGCATCATCACGTAAAAAAAGCTCTGAAATGTATGTTGTGGGACTCGGATACAAACCTAAAAAAAATAGAAAAGAAAAGAAGAATTAAAGAGTATCATATGCGTCTTGAGCAGCTTTAAGTTGCTCCCTAGCATGGTCGATTCTACTGTCAACTTCATTAGATGGTTTATTTGCATCCAAAGCACTTTGTACATTTTGAATAGCCGTATCTGCCCGTGTCAACTCCAGCTTAGCATCATTATATTTTTGAATATCATCAGCGCCACCCGCATAATATGTAGCTTTAATAGAATCAAATTTAACTGACAGGTTAGAATATGTTGCTTTTAAATCAGCAAGCTCATCATATTGAGTACCAGAGGAGATTTCATTTGTAATGCCTGCTGAAATCATACTGTATCCCACATAAGCAACAACAATGATTGTTGACACTATCATGATAATTCCAACAACAGAAATTAACATAGAAGTGGATTTGAATAAACTTAATTTAGATTTCCTCATAATAACCCCAATTTTAACAAATAATTTTTTTATGTAACTTTAATTTTATTAATTTTAATATATATTTTTTCCCATTGAAAACATTAATGCAAGAATTTTTTAACTATGAAATAATAAAATTATAGATAATGAATTCTACTGCTAAATCTCAAACATCAATTATAAAATTCGAAGAATTTTTTGCAACATCATATAAAGATGATGTATTCGAAATACTAGAAACATATCCCGATGAACGCTCACTCACTGTAGATTATAGTGCTTTAGAAATGTTTGATCCTGACCTGGCGGATTTGTTAATAGAAAAGCCAGAAGAAGTTATTGAAGCTGCACAAATAGCCATAAAAAATATCGACCCCCTTGTAAAAGATGCCGACATCAACATCCGTTTTGAAAACTTAACAAATGTGATTCCATTAAAAACATTGTTAAGCAAATATATCGGAACATTTGTTGCTGCTGACGGTATTGTAAGGAAAACTGATGAAATAAGGCCACGTATTGAAACCGGTGTGTTTGAATGTAGAGGATGTATGAGATTGCATGAGGTCGAACAAAGTTCAGGCAATAGAATTATTGAACCTTCCTTATGTGGCGAATGTGGTGGAAGATCATTCAGATTACTTCAAGAGGAATCAAAATACATTGATACCCAAACAGCAAGAATGCAAGAACCTTTAGAAAATTTATCTGGAGGAACCGAACCAAAACAAATGTTAATGGTTTTAGAAGATGATTTAGTAGATAGATTAAATCCTGGAGACAAAGTAAGAATAACAGGAACATTGAAAACATTTAGAGAAGAAAGAAGCGGTAAATTTAAAAATTACATTTACGTCAATCATATTGAACCATTAGAACAAGAATTTGAAGAATTGCAACTATCTGAAGAAGATGAAGAAAAGATTATTGAATTATCACAAGACCCCCACATTTATGACAAAATCATCAAATCAACTGCACCCTCAATTAGAGGATATAGGGATGTGAAAGAAGCCATTGCACTGCAACTCTTTGGAGGAGCTGCAAAACAGCTTGCTGATGAAACCAGACTCAGAGGAGACATTCACATTCTTATCGTAGGGGACCCAGGTATCGGTAAATCCCAAATGTTGAAGTATGTTTCAAAATTAGCTCCAAGAAGTATTTACACAAGTGGTAAAGGTACAACCGGAGCAGGATTAACTGCCGCTGCGGTAAGAGATGAACTGGGAGGATGGTCTCTTGAAGCAGGTGCATTAGTACTTGGAGACCAAGGTAATGTATGTGTCGACGAGCTTGACAAAATGAGAGCGGAAGACAGGTCTGCACTTCACGAAGCATTAGAACAGCAAACTGTAAGTATTGCAAAAGCCGGAATTATGGCAACTTTAAATTCTAGATGTTCTGTTCTTGCGGCTGCAAACCCAAAATTCGGAAGATTTGATAGGTTTAAAGTACTTGCAGAACAAATTGATTTGCCTTCACCAATTCTTTCTCGTTTTGATTTAATATTCGTTGTAGAAGATAAACCTAGTGTTGAAGGAGATTCAAAATTAGCAGAACATATCCTAAAAATACACCAGTCAAACACTGTTGATTATGAAATTGAACCAGAATTGCTTAGAAAATATATTGCATATGCCCGTAAAAATGTAAATCCTGTTTTAACGGATGAAGCTAATGAAGTCTTAAGAGAGTTTTATGTAAGCACAAGAAACAGCAACAGAGAAGAACAGGCTCCCGTTCCGATTACAGCAAGACAACTCGAAGCTATTATTCGTTTAGCAGAAGCGAGCGCTAAAATTAAACTCAAAGAAACTGTCGATAAAGAAGACGCTGAAAAAGCTGTAAGGTTACAATTAGCATGTTTAAAAGAAGTGGGAGTGGATCCTGAAACTGGAGAAATGGACATAGAAGTCATGGAAGGAAGAACCTCCACATCCAAAAGAGAAAAAATGCAAAGGGTCATGGAAGAAATTGCCCTTCTTGAAGAGGAATACGGTAATCAAGCCCCACTCAATGTTTTAATCTCAAACATGGCAGACAAATATGATATGAGTGAAGAAAGAGTTCAGGAGTTTGTCAGAAACTTAAACCAAAAAGGATTAATTTACATTCCTGCTAACGGATATCTTAAACGCGCTTAAGATTTCCAAACATTACTTTTTTTAAGAATGCAATGAAGATTTAATCACCACTATTGAAAATTAGCAATACATTAATAAATGATTAAAATCAAATTTAATATATTATACTTATACTAATTTTTATAGGAGAGATAAAATGGATAAATATGAAGATTTATTAGAAAGAGCGATAGACCAATTACCTCCTGAAGTATTTGAACACAAAAGATTCAAAATTCCTAAAGCTTACTCAGATATCCAAGGTAATAGAACCTTTATCAAAAACTTTAAAGATGTTGCAGAAGGTTTAAACAGAGACCCACAACATTTATTAAAATTCTTAATGAGAGAATTAGGTACTGCAGGAAACATTGAAGGTCAAAGAGCAATATTGCAAGGTAAATTTACACACTACCTAATTAACGAAAGAATTGAAGACTATGTAGACAAATACGTAATTTGTCATGAATGTAACCGTCCAGATACTAGAATTATAAGAGAAGGTAGGATATTCTTACTTAAATGTGCTGCATGCGGTGCAACAGCACCTTTAAAATCATTATAATTCTACTTTTTTATTTATTTTTTACTGATATTATGTTTTGTCCAGAGTGTGGAAGTACCGATAAGGAAATGGTCGGCGACATTTGCATTGACTGCTTTTTAAAAGATTTTCAAATGATTGAACTTCCAAAACGCATTGAAATTCAAATATGTAGCCATTGCAACAGCAAACTTGAAGAGGGAAAATGGTCAGAAGAAAACATTCCTGAAGAAGAGATTATCTACAGAGCACTCGAGAGAAATATAAAAATTGCTGATGAAGTTTCAAATGAAATAATAAATTTAGAAATTGACCAAATTAAAGGAACAATAGCCAGCTGTTATGTTGAAGTTGTTGGAGAAGTTCATGGCATGCAAATTGAAGAAACCCATGAATGTGAGGTTAAACTTCAAAAAACAGTTTGTCCAACTTGCAGCAAAATGCAATCAGGTTATTATGAGACTGTAATTCAATTTAGAGCAGATAATAGAGAAATAAAGCCAGAAGAATATGCTAAAGCGGATGAAATAGTTGAAAGAACATTAATAAAACAGTCAAAATCGGACAAACTTGCATATTGTCCTCAAATAGCTAAATTAAAAGAGGGATATGACTATTATATCGGTTCTTTTAAATCAGGAAAAAAAGTAGCTGAAAATTTAAAGGAAGAATTTGGAGGAATAATAAAGGAATCCCCAAGATTAATTAGTGAAGACAAATCTACCGGAAAAGGACTTTACAGAATTTGGATTTCAGTTAGAATTCCCGAATTTGAACTCAATGACTTCATCAAATACGAAAATAAAATAATTCAAATACATAGCATTAGTAAAAATAGCTTCGTTGGGATTGACATTTCTACAAATAAAAAACATAACATCCCTATGAAGAACCTAGAAGACATTAAACTTGTTAAAAAATCAGACGAGATAGAGACAACAACAATCATCTCAAAATCTCCAAACATGATGCAAATCTTAGACCCTGTCGATTACTCTGCAGTCGATTTGGAAATGAAAGAAGAATTTGCAGATTACAATATTGGAGACGAAATCAATCTTATCAGAATTGATAATTACATTTATTTATTGAATTAAGTGATAAAATGAGTATTGAAGAAAAGATTCAATTAATCAAAGAAGGAACCTTAGAAATTATAGATGAAGAAGGATTAAAAGACGTTTTGGCTAAAGAACAACCTGTAGCTTATACTGGTTATGAACCTTCTGGAAAAATCCATTTAGGGCATGCAGTAACCGTGCAAAAATTAAAACAGCTCCAAAAATTAGGCTTTAAAATTAAAATCCTTCTTGCAGATTATCACGCATTTTTAAATGGAAAAGGAACTGTTGAAGAAATAGCGGAAACCGCAGAATACAATAAAAAATGTTTCCAAGCATTAGGTCTTGATGAAACAACAGAATATGTTTTAGGTTCATCTTTTCAATTAGAAGGAGATTACACTGATAAGGTTTATCAATTAGCTACCTTAACTACTTTAAAAAGAGCAAGAAGAAGTATGGATCAGGTAAGTCGTGCAGACGACAATCCGAAAGTGGCTAGCGTAATTTATCCAATTATGCAGACCGTTGATATGGCTGCATTGGATGTGGACATTGCCCTTGGAGGAATGGAACAGAGAAAAATCCAAATGTTGGCAAGAGAAAACTTGGAGAGAATTGGAGAAAACGTGCCTGTGTGTATCCACACCCCATTGTTGCATGGTCTTGACGGCGATGCCAAAATGTCCTCAAGTAAAGGAAACTATATTGCAGTGGATGATTCTGTTAAGGTAATCACCAAAAAAATCAACAAAAGTTTCTGTCCGCAGGGAGAAATTGAAGGAAACCCGATGATCGAAATTGCAGAAACATTCGTTTTCCCAAATCAAGATACTTTACTTATCAAAAGACCTGAAAAATTCGGTGGTGACATCGAATTGACACATGATGAATTAATTAAAGACTTTAGTGAAGGAAATTTACACCCAATGGATTTGAAAAATGGAATAAAAGACTTCTTAATTGAATTCTTTGCTCCTGTAAGAGAATACATGGAGGGAAATTAAATGGATGAAGAAAAACAAGAATTTCAAATGGGCATACCAAATGGTGTTGGTGAAGCAATGCTTGCCCATGCATTTGAAAAATTTGACTTTAAATTAGAACAGACCGAATTCGGCCCTGTATTGATTGGAGAATATGACGAACTTGTGAAAGTAAAAGAATTCCTGGCAAATGCTATCGAAGAAAGATTAAAAGAACTTGAAGAGTGAATAGTTAATTATCTTAATTAATTATTCTTTTCAATAATTTCTTTTAATTCAATTATTTCTTCTTTTAACTCCTCGATTTTTTTCTCATTTTCATTTAGCTGCTCATTGACTTTTTTTAACTCCTCTTCGGAATTTGCAACATTTTCCTTTAACTCATGTATATGATAGCTTCCTTCCTGCAGCACATTATCCATGAAATAGGAAGAGATCGCCCCCGTGATTGCACTGAAAATGAACACTCCTATTATTAACAATACTAGGCTGAATACCTTACCGAAGACCGTAGAGGGAGTAATGTCACCATAACCGACTGTTGTTAAACTAACAATCACAAACCATAAATCATCAAACAGATTGTTCATACTAGGGTCAATTAGATATAAGCCCAATGTTGAGCCTATTACAACCAAAACAAAAACTCCTAAAATCTCATCCAGATGAGTGCTTTTTAAAAAGACCCCAACAATTCTGAAAAAGAGTGCAATTAGCAGTAACACTCGTATGAATTTAATAAACATTATATAATCAGAGACTAAAAACGGAGATAACATTAAATCAAAAGGTATTGCTGCAATCAATCCTATGAAATTTTCCTTAAAATAACCAAGTTTATCTGAAGATTTATTAAATCCTTTAAAAAAGTCAAACAAAAGAACAAGACATACAAATATGTCAAAAAAGAAAATGGCATTGAATTCAGCCAAATTAAGAACTATTGAAGTGGAAATCAAGATTATATTGATAAAAACTATAATGCTCAACACTATTTTAGAGACATTGCGAATCTTCGTTTTCATTCCACACATCACCTATCTTATGCAATCCGGACAAATCCCTAAATAAGGCGCAACGGCTTTTTTGATATCTGAAGAAACCTTATTAACCCCATTGTTTGCATCAATCACCTGATGTTCATAATTCTCAACCAACTTCAGATAATTTTCTTTGACGCCAGTCAAGAATTCCTCATTTTCAAAAGTATCTTCACCAGATGTCCTTGCAACAGATTTAGAAACATCCAAATCAAGCAATATCAACAAATCCGGTTTTTTAGCGTATTTATTTAAGACCTCAATCCAATCTGCAGGTTCCTGATAAGCAAGAGATGAAATAAATGACCGGTCAGAAATTATGATTTTAGATTCATCTTCCAATCTATCCATTATTAGCATCCTATCAGCTGCAAAAAGCAAGCCTAAAGTCTTTTGAACATTATCGGATGTGGCATCAGGCCTTTGCAGGATTTTACGAATCAATTTTCCAACTTCGGAATCTGTCGGTTCAACCAATGTTTCGACCCTGAATCCATTATCCTCAAGCCATTCCTTTAACATTCCAATTTGGGTTGATTTTCCGGCACCGTCTATTCCTTCAAATACTATGTACATAAAATAGATTATGTTTTAATTTAATATATAATTAATTACAAAAAGATTAATGAATAAATCAATCAAGGTGTATTAATAAAATGGTTTTAGAAGAATTGTTAGCTCCTGCAGGTTCTCCAGAAGTTTTGACCATTGCGGTTAATGCCGGTGCCGATGCCGTTTATCTAGCCGGTCAGCAATATGGAGCTAGAGCTTATGCTAAAAACTTTACAATTGAAGAAATTGAAAATGCTGTTAATTACGCTCATTTGAATGGTGCTAAAATCCATGTAACAGTCAACACACTAATAAACAACTTTGAAATTGTTGATGTACTAAAATACTTATTTAAATTATATCAGATTGGAGTGGATGCAGTTATTGTACAGGATCTTGGATTAATCTGGCTTTTAAAGACATTCATTCCAGAATTGGAGGTTCATGCCTCAACACAAATGGGTTTGAACAATTACTCCTCATTCAAATGGGCCAGCAAAAATAATATAAAACGGGTTGTGCTTCCAAGGGAAGTCAGTATTGAACAAATCAAAGATACTCATGACCAACTTGAAAAAGACAACATTGACATGGACATTGAAGTATTTGGACATGGGGCACTATGCTATTGCGTAAGTGGAAAATGTTACATGTCATCATACAATAGCGGGAGAAGCGGAAACAGGGGAGCATGTGCACAGCCTTGCAGAAGGGAATATCGTCTAAAGTACAGAGGATACAACATAGGAAATGGGTACCTGCTTTCAACACATGACCTTGCAACATATGACAACATACAGGCCATTTCAGATGCAGGAGTTAAATCGCTGAAATTGGAAGGGCGAATGAAATCAGGAGATTATATCGGAACCATCGTCAACAGTTACAGGAACATCATTGACGGAAATCCTGGAGACTATAAGAAAGACTTGCACCTTGTTTTTAATCGCCAATTTACCAACGGATACATGATGGGAGACAGGCCAGGAGAAGTAATGGGAAGAGGAAGTTCAGGTCATGAAGGCCTATACATCGGAGACATTACAAACATTGAAGATACCAAAGTCACAATTGAAATTAAAAATAAGGAGATTCCAATTATTCTAGAGCCTGGCGATGGAATTGCATTTAAATACAACGGCAAAATTAAAGGAATCTATCTTGAAAACATTATCAAGCAGGATGAGAATGAGATAATAATAGACACCACACGCCTTGTCAAGGTTGGAACTGAAGTATTCATCAGCTATTCCAAATCAACACACGATTATCTAAAGCAATTTGAAAAGGAAACCATTAAAAACAATGTTGGAATTAATCTGTCCCTAACCTGGGATGAAAACCTTAACCTATTCACAAAAGTTGAATACCATATAGATGATGAGTTGATTAATTTCAGGCATAAAACCTTAGACAAGTTCCAAAAGGCTAAAAATAAACCAGTTACAGAGGAAACAATTGAAAAGCAGCTTAATAAAACTGGAGGAACTCCATTCTACATTGAAAATATTAGATTTAATAACATGCCTAAGGACATTTTCATCCCAATCCGTGAAATTAACCAGATCAGGCGTGAAATCCTAGACACCGCAACCGAACTTTTAATCAACCATTATACTCCAACTAAAAAGTCTGTCAAAGCTGTGCGTAAGAATCTGACCAAATTTTTCGAGGATTATGAAAACGCGCCGAACAAAACAAAAAGGAAAACACCGAAATTATCCGTATTTGTAGATGACATTTCCCAAATTAATGCAGTGTCCGGATTTGACTTGAAAAGAATCTATTTTGATAGAAACTGCCACTATAACAATCCGGAGGATTACTTTAATGACATAAAAGAAACTTTAAAGAAAGCCAGTTTAATGGCTTCCCCAACAGAACTCGTTTGGGTTTTATCCTCATTCATATCAGAAGAAGATGCAAACAGATGCAATGAAATTGTCAAGGAGCTTGAAAATGAAGGAATAATCGTTTCAGTGATGGGAGATTTCCCCGGAATGGCTGAACTATTCGATTGTCCGATTTATGGAAACCATAACTTAAATGTATGGAACAGCTTTGCTGTTCGTGACTTAAATGAAGCAGGATTCAAATCATTGATAGTGTCCTCTGAACTTTCAGGTGAAGAAATCAGAGAGTTAATCAATAAGAATCATGACCGAAATATTGAATTGGAAATGATTGTCAATGGAAATCTGGAGGTCATTGTAAGCAAGGACGATTTCACTAACCTAAATGACGGCAAGGACTTCATCATATCAAATGATGCTGATTATGCAACACTGGAAGATAAAAAAAGGAAAAAGTTCAAGTATAAAATATTTTTCGACTACAACAGACAAAGCCACATTATCAATAAAGACTGCTTATGCCTAATTGAAGAGATTAATGAAATCAAAGAGTTCCATCTTGATTCATTGATTCTGGATTGCAGATACTCAAATGAAAAATACACCACACAAATCCTATCAATATACAATGAAAGCCTCAAAAATAAAGACCCGGAAGAATTAACCAAATACAAATACCAGATTATGGATTCCTCACAATCCTACATCAACAAGGGCAACTATATTGAAGGCAGACTACATGAGGACAAAAAATGAGAATTCCTGAATTGCTTGCACCGGTCGGGTCAATGGATTATCTGAAAGTGGCTATAAATGCTGGAGCAAGTTCTGTCTATTTATCTGGAAAAAACTATGGCGCCCGCAAGTTTGCTGAAAACTTCACATTAGATGAAATTGCCGAAGCAGTAAACATTGCCCATATGCACAACGTTAAAGTTTACGTCACTGTAAACACATTAATCAGACAATCCGAACTTGAAAATGTAATTAATTATTTATCCAAGCTATATGCAATAGGAGTTGATGCTGTCCTTATCCAGGATTTGGGTTTGGTTGAACTGATAAACAAGCATTTGCCTAACCTAACGATTCATGCATCAACGCAAATGACCGCAGAAAATCAACTCAAACTAGATTATATTGAAAGCAAAGGCATAAAAAGGGTTGTTCTTCCACGTGAAATGAGAAAAGACGAAATCAAAAATTTGAAAACAGATATGGAACTTGAAATATTCGCTCATGGAGCGTTATGCTATTCATATTCCGGACAATGCCTAATGAGCAGTTTTAAAGGTGGGCGGAGTGGAAACAGAGGAACCTGTGCTCAACCATGCCGTCAAAAATACAAACTGGAAGGAATCAACAAGAAAGATTACTACCTATCCCCATGCGATTTGAGTCTTTTTGACAATCTAAAGGAGATTTGCGAGCTGAATATCAGTTGCATAAAAATTGAAGGCAGAATGCGATCCAAGGAATATCTGGCCATTGTAATAAGCAACTATAGAAAAGCCTTGAATAAGCTGAAAAGCGGGAAAGAAAGTGAAAGCGAAGAGATAAATCTTGTTTTCAACAGAGGATTTAGCCATGGCCAATTTAGCCAAACATCAAAAAGAAGCTTAAGGGCAGGCCATATCGGCTTGAAAATAGGAAAAGTTATTGAAAGCAAAAAAAATCAAATTGCAATAAGGTTAAATGATTCTCTAAAAAACATTCCCGAAAGGGGGGACGGATTGCTAATCGTTAAAAACAAAAACGATTATGGATTTGAAATATCGCAAGACCCGACAATAACAACATTAAATCACTTTAAGAAAGGCAAAAACAAACAGATAAAAGACCTAACCCGTAAAAATAGAGTGCTGACTGTTAAAAAAGTATGGCAAAACAAAAAAAGCGATTTTGATTTAAATGATTCGGACGTTTATCTCACAAAAAGAAACCGGCTAACCAAAAAAGTCAAGGAAATTGAAAACAAAGGGGAAAGCTATGTCAAATCCAAATTAATACTTACATTTTCCATAAAAAACAAGTTTCCAGTCTTAAAAGGAAAATTGACTCTTGCAAATAAGAAAGAAGTGGAAGCCGAAATAATGGGAAATGCACCTTTTGAAAAACCTCTCAAAAAAAGCGTCAGCCAGGATACTGTTAGAAATCAGCTTTCAAAAGTGGGCAAGTATCCCTTTGAAATAGTTCAGATCAATATTAACTACGACGGAACATTGTTTATTCCAATTAGAAAAATCAACGAGCTTAGAAGAAACATATTTGAAAGTTTAGAAAATGAAGTGATTAACCTCTATTCACACGAATCTGAAAAAATAAAATTAGACATCGAAGAAAACAAAACAACCCCCCAAACCCAGAACATCTCGTTTTATACCAATAATCTAAATCATCTAAGAGAAATCGACAATGTAACTAGAGTCTATCTAGAAATCCCTAATGAAAATGACTCTCTAGACATAACCCCCGAACCCAACCATAACATCAATTACATGGTTACTTTTATTAAAAAGGCTTATGAGATTTCATATGGCAAAAACTATGAACTGATATGGAAATGGCCCGACATCTGCCATGACAAGTTAATCAAAGCGCTGAATAAAGTGCGGGGAATACTGAATAAGATGCACATCAACATTCCAATCATGAGCAGCAACTTTAATGGAGAATACGGACCGTATTCCATGAACGTCACCAATACAGAAACAATAGATGGCCTTAAAGATTATAGAATATTAACAATATCCCCTGAGCTTAGAAAAAACGACTATGAAGACATAATAAATCATTGCAAAACACCACAAAAATTAGAAATTCTAGTTCAAGGGCCTGTTGAGCTGATGAAAACCAGATACCCCCTATTATACAATAAAGAACTGAAAGCCAACTACAAAAATTGTTTGATTGATTTGCACAACAACAAACATGCAATCCACAAAAGCATTTCTGATGAAGAACTGATCATCTTTAGCGACAGTGAACTTTCACTATTGAAAGAAATCAACCACCTAAAAGAAGTCGGATACTCAAATTTCTCGATAGATGGGCGCTATAAAGATGATGATTACTATAAAATAGTCGACGTTTATCAATCAGCACTGAACGGCAATATTAATGAAAACGAACTGTTGAAGTATAGTTTCAAGAATGCCCCTTTCAACTATTGAATATTACTTTTCAAATGCTCTCGGCAAACAAGCAATATATATTAAAATATATGTATACTTACAAAAAGGGTTTGGTAAAAATGCAAGGGGAAAAAATAACATTGCAAAATATAAAAGGGATAGGAGATAAGATCTCTGAAAAAATATTGAACAGTGTTGGGGGCGAAGAAGAACTCCAAAAAATAGTTGATAATGTCGATGTTGAAAAGATAGCAAACATTGAAGGAATAAGTCAACGCAAAGCAATTGAAATAATGAAACAATTGTTGAACATGCCCACTTATGAATTCATAAAAAGCGATAGGGCAATGGAGCTTTATGAAGACATCATAAACAAGATACTATCCTATTCAAACACAACATATTCAAAAAACAGAATACTATTGCTTTCTCCTTCCAAAGACATTGAAAAGATAAACTCACAACTTGATTTTGTAATGAATGCTAAAGAACATGTCTCACAACTTCCAATCATCAAGTTAAGAGGATTGATGAAAAACTTAAAAGAGGTTGAAGAAGCCAAACCAGAATACGATCCAAGCAAGGCCATTTTAGTTGAACGTGAAGAGGACAATGCATACCTTACAGATTTGGGTTTGAATCAGTATTATCCAATCATCACTGCAAGCGATTCACCATTGCTTCAAGAAGAGATGATGAACTATGACCTGGTATTCTATGTTTATTCACAGGGAATTCTTGATTTTGATGGAATGCCAAACCTTGTAATGATCAACATTGAAGAGAGCGATTATGAAATCGTTCCCGAAAAAATAATTAATTTCTTTATCCAAAACAAGGACCTGTTCAATAGAGTTCATGAGATTCAAAAAATCAGAAATAAGGAAAGCGTTCTAGGAGACATCATCCCCATCATTGATGAATTGAATATCATTGACAAAAGGGAAGTGGATATTGAAGAACTTGTTATTTCTCTAAAAGATGAGATGGATGAAGAGTTGGAAAAATCTATAAAAACTATTGACCTTGAAGGAGATGAAATTCTCAACTTATTAAACAACAACTTCCCTCCAAAGATAAGTAAAATATTTGATGAAATTATAAGTAAACGCAAAGACATCATCCGTGAAAAAACCGGCATAAATTTTGACCCATACCTCAGGACATATCCGATCCAAATCGATGAGAATGAAATCCAGAGGGTGACCCTGGAACAGTCATCAAAAAAGGAAAACGATATTTTTGACATTAAAAAAAGTGCTGCAATACAACTGAATTCCATTAAAGAAAGAGCCATCGAAGAAGTTGAAGATGCAATAAGATTTGACTATGAATTCTCTTTAGGAAGCTTTGCATACGAATACGGCTTATGCAGACCCGAATTCAGCGATGAAATCAAATTAACTGGAGCGCTGCATCTGGAATTGGCGCTTAAAAAAGATGAGGATTATGTTCAAACCGTTGATTACCAATTAACAAAAGATGAAAACATTGCACTTCTGACCGGAGCAAACAGCGGAGGAAAAACCACACTTCTCGAAACATTAACACAAATATCTATAATGGCGCAAATGGGACTTCCAGTAAGTGCAGACGGCGCCGAGATAAAACTATTTGATGAAATCTATCACTTCTCCAAAAAACGATCTTTAGATGCTGGAGCATTTGAATCATTCTTAAACGTGTTCATACCAATCGTCACCACCAATAGTGAAAAGTTAGTATTACTAGATGAACTTGAAGGAATAACAGAACTTGATGCAGCAGTTAAAATCATATCCACATTCATTGATATGATAAAAGAATCTAATTCCTATGGAGTAATCGTGACCCATATGGCACGGGAGCTAATGAATTACACAGATATCAGAGTGGACGGCATTGAAGCTAAAGGATTAGATGAAGACTACAATTTAATTGTTGACAGAACACCAAAAATGAATTTCCTTGCAAAAAGTACACCTGAATTGATTCTAAAAAGAATTTATGAAAAATCAGATGATGAACTGAAAGCCGTATATGCAAGAATTTTAGAGAAATTCTAAAACACATATACTACTTTTTACTATTTTTAGAATATGCTTAAAAATAAGATTTAGTTTACCAGTACATTATACAGAATATTTGTTACGTATAGCACCAATAGGACTATTAGATCAAATGTAACTAAAAAAAGAAAAAGTTAGTGAGAATTTAATCTCACTATTTAACTGTTATTTTTACGGATTTGCTTGCAGAGCAGTATGTCTGGTCTCCAGCATAACTAATTTTAGCATTGTATATGCCTTTTTTAGTCAATTGGAGATAGAATGACACTTGTCCTTTAGAGTTGGTTAATCTGTTGTATGTTTTTCCATTTATTTGCATGGTAACTGTTAAACCCGCCCTAAGGTGTGCTTTACCGTCAGCAGATGAACCTGGAATTGTGCTTAGTGTTACTGTGTATTTTCTGGTTTTTGCAGAAGCCTTGTATGTTTTTGCAGAAGCCTTGATTGTGATTGGTTTTTTATCCAAATCAATACATACTACAGCAAATGTGCTGTTGTATTGGTCATTTCCTCCGAAGGAGAATGCCAATGTGTATCTTCCAGCTCTAAGCATGTTCAATTCATACGGTAAGAAGCTACCGTTTTCATAGGTTGTTCTGTTGTGAATCTTATCATTGATAGCAAATTCAATGTAAGCATTTGGTATTGGATTGCCGTTTATGTCAACCAATTCAGTAGCGTAAGTCATTCCTATTTCACCAGCTCTCTTATCGATAGCGTAACCTTTAAGGGTTATTGAGTTTCCAGTGATGTTGAATCTGGATTCAACTTTAGATACTGGAGGAACAACAGGAGCCACACCGCTTAATTCAACGTTCATTTCTGTAGCCAATAATGCATCGTTTCCAGCGAAGCGGATTTTCATTATGGTGCCGTTTTCACCAGCGACAATAAATGAACCGTCTGCACCAGTAACAGTGGAGCCAGCTACACTGCCAACAAGATAGTCGATTACTGCATTTGCAATTGGGTTTCCTTCCTCATCAGCCAATACTGCTGTGATGTTTTGATCACCGAATACAGTGATGTTTGTGAATTGTGTAGGCATGACTTTCAATGATAATTGAATAGCTTTGTAAGCAGCCTCATGAGTATCGTCACCTGTATAAACCACAAAAATGCTGTGTTCACCAGCAGAGATGTTATCCAAATGAACAGAAGCATTGCCATTTTCATCTAAAGGAATAACAGTTTCTACACCATCAACGAATACAGACACATTACCTGTAGCATTTGGAACAGAAATTTCAACAGTGACATTGTCACCCACTTTAATATCACTAGGAACAGTAATTGAAACATTGGTATCCTGTTTTTCAGGAACGTAGACAGTAAAGCTTTCAAAAGTAACATTCTCATTGAATCTGTCATCACCCATATAAGCAGCAACAAGAGTGTAGTTTCCAGATTCTAAAACACCTTCAAGAACCGCTTTACCACCAACAACATCCACATACAAAGCATATTCCTCAGCACCGGTAACAATAAATTTAACAATGCCAGTAGCATTCTCATTAACATTGACAGTTATTGTCACCAGGTTTCTATTAACTTTAACATCAGCACTTATAGGAGTGTCATTTTTAACATGACCCTTGACAGTAAAGCTTTCAAAAGTAACATTGGAATTGAATCTGTCATCACCCATATAAGTAGCAACAACAGTGTAATCACCAGCTTCAAGCATGTCCTTCATCACAGCAACACCATCTAAAACATCAGCATAAACAACATACTCTAAAGCACCGGAAACATCAAACCTAACAATACCAGTAGCATCAGGATTTAAATTAACCATGTAAGTAACATTATTCTCAACACTAGAAACATCAACACTGATAGGAGTGTTATCTTTAACAGCTTCGACAACAGTGAATAACACTCTAGTACTGTTTCCATTGAAGTTATCATCACCGGCATATGTCACTTTAATATTGTAGCTTCCAGCAGGTACTGTATCGGTGTAAGTTGCCACACCATTTACCAAAGCAACATAAAATGTTAAACCGGATTGAGTTAAGCCAACAAATCCAGTGGCATTCTCATTGACATTGACGGTTATTGTTACCTTGTTTCCATTGACTTTAGCATCAGCACTTACAGGAGTATCCTCTTTAACATGGCCTTTGACAGTAAAGCTTTCAGAAGTAACATTGGAATTGAATCTGTCATCACCTAGGTAAGTAGCAACAACAGTGTAATCACCAGCAACAAGCACATCACCCATCACAGCAACACCATCTAAAACATCAGCATAAACAACATACTCCAAAGTACCAGAAACATCAAACCTAACAATACCAGAAGCATTGGAATCTACATTAACAGTGTAAGTAACATTATTCTCAACACTAGAAACATCAACACTGATAGGAGTGTTTTCTTTTACAGGATCCTCAACAGTAAATGACAGTTTTGTACTGTTTTCATTGAAGTTATCATCACCTGTATATATCACTTCAACATTGTAGCTTCCAGCAAGTAATGTATCGGTGTAAGTTGCCACACCATTTACCAAAGCAACATAGAAAGTTGAACCGGATTCTTTTAATCCGATAAATCCAGTAGCATTCTCATCAACAGTAACAGTTATTGTTACCTTGTTTCCATTGACTTTAGCGTCAGCACTTATTGGAGTATCCTTCTTGATATGGCCTTTGACAGTGAATCTTTCAGAAGTGACGTTGGTATTAAATCTGTCATCACCTAGGTAAGTAGCAACAACAGTATAATCACCAGCCACAAGCACATCACCCATCACAGCAACGCCGTTTATGATATTGGCATAAACAACATACTCCGCAGCACCGGAAACCTCAAATCTAACAATACCTGAAGCATTGGAATCTACATTAACAGTGTAAGTAACATTATTCTCAACACTGGAAACATCAACATCAATTGTAGTGTTTTCCTTAGCAGCTTCAACAACAGTGAACAACACAATAGTACTGTTTCCATTGAAGTTACCATCACCAGTATATATCACTTCAACATTGTAGCTTCCAGCAGGCACAGCATCAGTGTAAGTTGCCACACCATTTACCAAAGCAACATAGAAAGTTGAACCGGATTCTGTTAACCCAATAAAACCAGTAGCATTCTCATCAACACTAACAGTAATTGTAACCTTGTTTCCATTGACCTTAGCATCAGCACTTATTGGAGTGTCCTTTTTGACATGGCCCTTGACAGTGAAGCTTTCAGAAGTGACATTGGAATTAAACCTGTTATCGCCCATGTAAGTAGCAACAACAGTGTAATCACCAACCTTAAGCACATCCTCCATTACTGCCTTGCCGTTTAAAACATCAGCATAAACAACATACTCTAAAGCACCAGAAACCTCAAACCTAACAATACCAGTGGCATCAGGATTTAAATTAACCATGTAAGTAACATTATTTTCAACACTAGAAACATCAATACTGATAGGAGTGTTATCTTTAACAGCTTCAACAACAGTGAATAAGACCCTAGTGCTGTTTCCATTGAAGTTACCATCACCAGTATATATCACTTCAACATTGTAACTTCCGGCAGGGACTGTATCAGTGTAAGTTGCCATTCCATTTTCCAGAGCAACATAGAAAGTTAAACCAGATTGCTTTAATCCAATGAAACCAGTGGCATTCTCATCAACACTAACAGTAATTGTTACCTTGTTTCCATTAACCTTAGCATCAGCAGTGATTGGAGTGTCCTTTTTAACGTGTCCCCTGACAGTGAAACTTTCAGAAGTGACATTGGAATTAAACCTGTCATCACCCATATAAGTAGCAACAACAGTATAATCACCAGCCACAAGAGCATCTCCCATCACAGCAACACCATCTAAAACATCAGCATAAACAACATACTCTAAAGCGCCAGAAACCTCAAACCTAACAATACCAGAAGCATTGGAATCTACATTAACAGTGTAAGTAACATTATTTTCAACAACATCAACATCAACATCAATTGTAGTGTTTTCCTTAGCAGCTTCAACAACAGTGAACAACACTATAGTGCTGTTTCCATTGAAGTTATCATCACCAGTGTATGTCACTTCAACATTGTAGCTTCCAGCAGGCACAGCATCAGTGTAAGTTGCCACACCATTTACCAAAGCAACATAGAAAGTTGAACCGGATTCTGTTAAGCCAATAAAACCAGTAGCATTCTCATCAA